>JACPWV010000097.1 GCA_016196905.1 Chloroflexota bacterium
ACCAGCGCTTCTTCGACCAGTTCACCGGGCACGTGGCCCAGGAGCACCAGGGTCGTCTCTTGGCGTTGGAGAAACACGTAGAGCGAGCTGCGCATCTGATCGGACAGCCCGATCTGCCTAGCTATCTGACTGAGCAGCGTCCTTCCCTCAGGACTCAGGTAGTCATGGATCTGGACGGCCCCTTCCCAGCTCGCCCGGCTCAATGCCGGCCGCAGGTCATCTTCCAGGTACACCAGGCAGTCGCCGCAGCCTGAGCTGAAAAAGACATGAGCCGCGTCTCGCTCCTGAGAGTGGAGCGGCGCCGGAGGTGGCACAGCGGTCCACAGCAAGACGGCAAAACATACCGCCCACTTCAAACCTGTCCGAGCTCTCATCCACGACGCTCGAAAAGGGCTCCTTAGCAAGCTGGTGAGTGTGACTATGCGACCAGTCCCATAGCCATCCATGGCTTCAGCCTACTCCAGGGCGAAGTGCTTTCCCTGATCCGGAATGACGACCTCCTCCCAACCCAGCTCCTGGCCGATTCGCTCCTGCAGGGACCGAGCGGCTTGCGGCTCGCCATGCACGATGAAGGTCCGGCGGGGAATCTGCTCAAAGTTCGAGAGCCAGCGCAAAAGCTCGCTGCGGTCGGCGTGGCCGGAGAGGGAATCCATGGCCGCGATGCGAGCTCGCACCGGGACCCGTTCTCTGTGGATGGTGATTTCTTTTGCACCCTCCAGTAATGCCCTTCCCCGCGTCCCCTTCACCTGGTATCCGACCAAGAGCACCGTGTTGCGCGGGTCCGGCAACTTCCACTTCAAGTGGTGGAGGATGCGGCCACCGGTACACATGCCGCTGGCGGAGATGATGATCGCCGGACCGGGCCTGGTGTTCAGGGCCTTGGAAGCTTCCACATCGCGTATGAAACGCGTGTCTCGACAGCGCAACGGGCAGGTGTGATCGTCCATGAGCAAGTTAATGTCTAGGTTGTGCTCGTTGCCGAAGCGACAGTAGATGTCGGTGACGTCGCTGGCCATGGGGCTGTCGACGTACACCGGGAGGTCCGGCACCTTACCCTCGTCCTGCAACTTGCGGATGTAGTAGAGGACCTGCTGGGTGCGCCCCACGGCGAAGGCGGGGATGAGGAGCACCCCGCGTTTTTCCACTACAGCGTGGATCACCCCCTCCAAATCGTCTTCGATGAGTGCCCGGCGGTGCGTGCGATCGCCGTACGTAGATTCCAGCACCAGATAGTCGGCCGTTCGCACAGGGTAGGGATCCTTCATCACCTCCTGGTCGTAGCGGCCCAGATCGCCCGAGAAGACCAGCCGGCGCCGCCCCTCCCCGACCTCCACCTCCAGCTCCAGGGTAGCCGAGCCCAGGATGTGGCCAGCCGGTCGAAAGGTCACCGTCATCCGGTCAAGCGACAAAGGTTCGTGAAAGCGCACCGGTCTCACCCGTTCTAGGACGCGTTCCGCGTCGGCCACGGTGTAGAGGGGCAAGGCGGGCTGGTGGCGGCTGTAGCCTTTCTTATTGGCGTAGGCGGCGTCCTGCTCCTGAAGATGGGCCGCATCGGGGAGCATGATCTCCAAAAGGGCGCAGGTCGCCTCGGTGGCATAAACGCGAGCTCCATAGCCCTGGCGAGCTAGCCTCGGCAGATAGCCCGAATGGTCGATATGGGCGTGGGTGAGCAGCACCGCATCGATCCCGTCGGCGGGCACCGGAAACGGTTCCCAGTTCTGCTCCTTGAGAGCTCGCGGTCCCTGGAACAGCCCACAATCGATGAGATAACGCCGACCGTTGACGCTCAAAAGGAAGCGGGAGCCGGTGACGGTCCCCGCCGCCCCCAGAAAGCTCAGCTCAACACCCACGAAGGTGCCTCCGGGGGTTGGCCCCATACAGCGATAACCAAGCCGATCAGCATAATATCCAGTGTGCTGTCATCATGAGGACTGCTCGGCTCAATGCCCCGCTGCACGCCCGTTCGCTGTCGCGATGGGGCTCTCCGCTCGCTCGTGAATAGTGGAATTCTCCCTCACCGCGGACAAGGGCTGGGTCAGAAACTCCAAAAGCTGCCTGTTAACCTCGTCTGGCTTCTCCTCTTGCAGGAAATGGCCGCACTTCGGGATCGTCTTCAGAATGGATCCGGGGATGTTCCGGTGGAGCCGCAGCGCCGCCCAGGGTGGAAACAGCACATCGTTCTCGGCCCACACGATCAATGTGGGAACTCTCACATTGAAGGAGTTCTGATCCACAGCGCCAGTAATGCCGCCGATCCCGTTGGCGAGGAGTACCCTGAGATCGGTCAGCCGTGTGCCCCGGTTCAGCTCGCGGTACTTCGCGACCAATTCCTTCGTTACCAGCTTCTTGTTGTGAAAGGCGAGGGTTACGAAGGTGTCGGTCCGTCTGACAGTCGTTTCCCATACCAAGCGATTCAACGGGTCTCCGAGCACCGGGAGCCTGTACAGGAATCCATAGAGCACGGCCCACGGCAAGTACTTAATCGGAGGAAGATACGCAAATGTGTTGAGGACGATGAGCCGGGAGACCTTCTCGGGATAGCGCCCCAGGAATGCCAGTCCGATAGCTCCACCGAGGTCATGTACACAGAGGATGACCCTCTGGGCACTGACCTGCGCCAGGAACCCGTCGACGAACTCCACGTAGGCCCTGACCGTGTAGTCGAAGTCGGGTGGCTTGTCGGAGTGGCCCCAGCCTAACAGGTCCGGCGCGTAGACGCGAAACCGGGACGAGAGAGCCTCGATCTGCCTCCTCCAGATGAACGACGACGTCGGGATGCCATGGAGCAGGAGCACGGGTTCGCCCTCGCCCTCGACCTCGTAGTAGACGTTCCAGCGATTGACCTTCATCCACATGGGGATCGGGCCTTCCTTTCGGCGCACTCAGCCGGATGCACCGCTAAGGCTCGCAGAGGAGGCCGGTTCCCGCGCGCCTCGCCGATAAGACCGGATCAGGGGCGCCTTGCCAGCAGCCCCTCGAGGAATGGACACCACCCGCTGTACCTTGATGGCCGGTACGATGGCCCCTTGGGCCGCCAAGCCCTGTCGGAATGCATCCGCGAGCGTCTCCTCGACAAACCCGTCGCGCACGCCGCTCAGCAGTATGGTCAGCCCGTCGCGTTCCTGCACTACCTGCCACCCGCTCGCGGGCACCTTGTCCATGATTCGATGAAACACGTTGGGGTGCACCGCCACCTCCCCGCCCGCCGCGGCCGGAAAGTGGAACACATCCTCCACACGCCCCTGAATGTCGTCGATGAGAGCGAAGGGGCGCCCGAACGGACAAGGCGCGGCAGCCAGCCGCACGCTGTCACTCAGCTCGTAACGGATGAGCGGCTGGGTGCGGCTGAAGAGCACGGTGACGAGCAACTTGTCGCCATAGACCCCGGGCGGGACAGGGCGGTTGTCACGATCAACGACCTCCGGGAGAACCAGATCCTCGAAGAGGTGCAGGCCTCGGTGGCGTTCGCACTCTGCGGCCAAGTCGCCGCCCTCAGTGGCACCATATTGATTGAAAAGCTTCTTGCCCCAGACCTGTTCCACGCGCCGCCGCGTCTCGTCGGTTAGCACCTCCGAGCTGGTGAAGACGAGATGAGGGGCGATCCGCAGGCGCCCGCTGAGCTGCTCATCGGCCAGGATGCGTGCCATGGAGGCGTAGGCCACCAGCATCTCAGGTTGCCAGGCGTTGAGACGCCGGACGATGGCCTCCACTGGCTCGCTGGCGTCCAGGCGCAGCGCGGGCATCCACCAGCTCTGAAGGGTGGCGCCGGCCCTCGCCGACATGTGCCATGGCGATGTGGAAGCGACCGAGGCCATCTTCATGCGGTGGGTCAAGCTGATCTCAGCACCGGCCCACTCGTGGCCGCGGGCGAAGGAAGCCAAAATGGCTGTCCACTCCGAACGATTGAAAAGGAATAGCCCACGCTGGCCCGTGCTGCCCGAGGTGGCGTTGACCCAGTAGCGCCTAAGAAAACGCTCGTCCCCCCGCAGGTTCGCCAGATGCGTCTCGACCTCTTCCAGACGGATCGCTGGATTGGTCACCAGCTCGTCAAAGTGTTCCATCAACATGGCTTTGGTGAGCACCGGAAGCTCGTTCAACGGGCGGTCGGTGAGACCCTTGTGGAATCGTTGATAAAAGGGCGAGTGGGCATAGGCGTGCTCGCGGAGGCGACGCAGCGAACTGGCTTGATGCGCCTTTAGTTGCTGGTGGGTCCAGCGATCATGTTGGCGTAACTCCCGAAGTGTTGACAGTAGACCCAGCAGGATCTGGATATTCATTTCCAGTTCCCCCGTCGAAGGCGCGGGATGAAGCGCGGCACCTCGCGCATGTATTCTCGATATTCAGGCAGGCGCTGAAGCAGATCGATTTCCTCCAGCCGAGCCTGCACCAAGAGCCAAGCAAAGGCAACGGCCGAGGCAACCAGGACGGTGATACTTGGGCGGATCAAAACTAGACCCGGCAGCATAACCGAACTGCCAGCGTAGATAGGGTGACGGACATAGGCGTACAACCCATGGCGTACCAAATTGTCTCGGACCGAAGGGAGACCAGAGGGCTTCCCAATGTCGCGGTGGCCGATCATGAACAGAATGACCCCGCCGAAGGTCAACGCCCAGCCAAGGACGGTGAAGACCGGATGGGGCGGGAAGGCCCACGGCGCTGGAATCGCCCACGCCCAGAAGCCACCCATAAGCCCGAGCGGGATACCCAGGATATTGCGCAGCACGGCGGTGATAAGCTGCCCGCCCCGCTCGCCGAGCCACCGCGAATACCCAGTAGTAAATGCGCTCGCGCCGACGAAAGCCAAACCAGCCGTCAGGGGTATCAGGAAGAGAAACATAGCACTCCCTCCTTTGCCTAGTCGCGGGTGCGAACCAAGAAAAGCCCGACCCCCGCCGACAGGCCCAAGCCCAACAGGATGAGAGCCCATTCTCCGGTCGACCGCGAGCGGGGGATCTGGTGCTCGGCAGCGGAGGGTTCCGGATGCGCCTCGGCTTCTGGGGTCGCCGAGACCGACACCGTCGCAGCCGCCTCGGGAGTCGGAGTGGGGGGTGGTTCGGTCACCGTGATTTGGGCGGAGGCCGTCTTCCCATCCGCTCCCAGTGCTCGCACTAGGTAGGTCCCTCCTGGCGTCTCTGGGGGAATGATGAAATTGATGATGAAATCCCCCTCGGCATCGCCGGTGGCCGTCCCCAATGTCGTCACGAAAAGGGCCCCTTGAAGGCTGATGGTGATCTCTCCATTCTCGGTCAAACTTTCTCCGCGGACCTCGAGGTTTCCACCAGGGGCCACCACCTCCGGCGTTACGGTGATCTTCGGCTCGCCGTGGGCCCAGGCGTTCCCCAGGCTGATCAAGAAAAGCAGGCTGGCGAGCCATGTCGCGATGATTCGAAAGAACCGACCGTTCATCCCCCACCTCCTCATTCCACCAAATGCGCCACCGGGACCGTGGCCCAGGCGTACAGCCCTAGAACGACCAGGGCCAGGAAAAGGATCCCGCCGGCCGCCAAGAGCCAGCGCCGCCGACGCGGCGATCGGTATGGGCTTCGATCGACGAAGGGGACCAACGCCAACAGGGCAAAGAAAAGTAACCCGCCGTAGAACAGCCCCTGAACGCCCCACACATTCTCCAAAGGGTATAGCCACAGGAACATCCAGGGAGGTTTGGTCACTTCCTCGCCCGGCACAGCGGGCAGGCCTAAGGGGGCTGGCGCGAGCACAGACAGCACGCCCAGGCCTGCCCACAGGAGAAGGCCGAAGCCGATCATCCGCCGCAGGTGGACGGTGAAGCGGGACATCCGCTCGGGCACCGCCGCTGGCTCGTCGCTGGGGCGCGGGGAGATGCTGTGGTATTTGATCAAGAAGAGATGGCCCAGTATGAGCAAAGTGAATAGCCCGGGCAGGATAGTGATATGGCCGATGTAGAGCCGGGTGAGGAGGGGCACGCTCAGGCTGAACTCGAGGGAGAACCAGCTGCCCAAAAAGCCTAGTAGGTTGGCTACTTCACGGTTATGAGCCAGCGCCTCGAAGCCTTCTTGATCGTATTTGAGCACGGTCCCGGTGAAGATCAGTCCCGTGGTCACGGCCAAGAGCCCCACCCCGATCAGCCAGTTGCCCTCTCGAGGACGCTTGTAGGAAGCCGCCCAGTATATTCGCATCATATGCAGTAGAACGGTGAGCACGACGATATTTGCCCCCCAGTAGTGAAGGCTGCGTACGATATCGCCGAGGGGAGCCTGGGTGATGATGAAGACCACGCTGCTGTGCGCCTCCGAGGGATGCGGGTGGTAGAACTGGGCCAGCCAGACCCCGGTGGCGAAGAGGATGATGAATCCCATGAGGGTGATGCCGCCCAGGAGGTAGGGTAACCTGTTGGCGTACTCGGGCACAGGATAGGAGAAGGCGCTCAGGCCCAAGCGCTCATCCAGGCCCCGCCAGGTCGAATCCCACCAGAGGGTCAGCCGCCCAGAAGTTGGGGAGATGCTTCCCCGCAGCTGAATCTCTTCAGGCCTTGCCATCTCGAGCCCCTTTCTATGACCTCCTAGCTTTCCTCGCCTTTGGACTCGGCAAATCCGTCACCCTCTGTGGTGATGTTCCGACAACGGCACATACTCTTCCGGTTGCCTTTGAAAGTCCGCCAGACAGCCCGGGGAGCAGAAATAGTACTCCACTCCTTTATAGACCGCCGAGCCATGGGCCTTCTTCGGATCGATGGTCATCCCGCAGACGGGATCGCGGACCATGTTCCCTCCTTTCCTAGTTCGATCTTGAACATATCCCCTAGCGTGCTGAGCTGGAAAGCCCATTTCCTGCGCCACACAAGAAACTCTTCGATGGTCCTCCGCTGTTCTCTCAGGGGTGTCAAGCGATAAAAGATCAAACCCCCGACTTGGAGTCGTTCAGCCAAAGTCAATTCTTCCAAGGCGTGCAGGGCATTGGCGATCTCCTTCTCGGGCCTTCCGAGGTGATAGGCCCAGTCCTCCAGGCTCATCGTCGTGCGAGGGTGCTGGTAAAGGTGTTCCAAGGCCTGGCAGGCGCCCGGGCAGGCGAAGCAGTGGGCGGCCAAGGTACGGGCCTGGGGGGACAGATCCTGTAAGGCCTCTCCGCCCAGGCGCAGCGCGTTGCTCGAGACCCTTTTCGCCCCCGTTTCCCCTGGCTCTGCGAGGTAGATCTCGGGCTGGGCCTCGAAAAGGCGGCGACATCCCTCGCAGCAAAGGTGGTAAATAACCCCCTGATGCCAGGTTTGTTCACGGGAGTGGCCTGAGTCGAGGTACATGCCACATACGGGATCCCGTATCATCGTTCTTCCCCCCATACCTCGCTTCAACCGGGACGGATGTCTCGCAGCCTAGCCCGGTGGCCTGAGCTGGCCGCAGACGCCCGTCTTCCATCCACCAGACCTGCTGGGCCACATCGGCGATGCGCTGGTCGTGGCTGACGATGACCACGCTGACTTTCCGGTCGCAAGCGATTCGACACAAGAGCCGCGTCACCTCGTGGCCCGTCTGGGAATCGAGGTTGCCAGTGGGCTCATCTGCCAGGATGATCTTGGGGTCGTTGGCCAGGGCTCGGGCGATGGCCACCCGTTGCTTCTCCCCGCCCGAGAGGTCGGCGGGGAGGTGATGCAGCCGATCCCCCAGCCCAAGATCAACGAGCAAGCCTTCGGCCTTCTCCCGGGCCCCTGAGCCATTTGTCCCGTTCCAGCTAAGGGGAACCAGGACGTTCTCCAAAGCAGTCAAGTTGGAAAGCAGGTTGAAGCTCTGAAAGACGAATCCGATCTCTTTGAGTCGAAGCGTGGGGAGCTGTGATTCCCGCATCCGAGTGATCTCCTGGCCATGGATGAAGATGCGCCCCTCGCTGGGTCGAAGCATGGCACCGGCCATGGAAAGCAGGGTGGTCTTGCCACTTCCCGAGGGCCCCATGATCAGGAGGATCTCGCCGGGGGCGACTTCCAGGCTCACCCCCTCGACGGCTTTCACTGCCGTGTGTCCTTTCCCGTATATCTTGGTCACGTTCTCCAGCTTCAGAGTGGCCATCTCTCACCTCAGGATTTGAAGACTAATGCCGGATCGATACCCGCCAGGCGCCGCATGGGGATGTAGGAAGCCAACAGGCTCATGAGCAGGCTGGCCCCCAGCACCCAGCTCATGTCCAAGGGCTCGATGGAGGTCAGGAACTCGGGCACCACCTTGGCCGCGGCCTGGTTCACCACCAGGCTCAAGGCAGCCCCCACGCCGAACCCCAAGAGGCCGACGATCATCCCTTGCTCGAAGAGGATGCGATAGAGATCGGAGTTTTTTGCACCGATGGCCTTCAGGATGCCGTACTCTCGCGATTTCTCGATGGTGGCGGTGTAGGTGGTGAGGCCGATCACCGCCACCCCGATGGCGAATCCGATGGCGAAGAGGACGGCCAGGACTGGGATGAAGTATTCCTCTAAGAGCTGGCGGCTGGTATCGGCGAACTCCTCCCGGGAGAATGCCTGTACCCCCGCGAACTCAGCCTCGATGAGATCCGTGACGATATCGACCTCTCCAGCGTCCTCCAACCGAATCAGAAAGTAATTGACGAAATCGCCCATTTGAAAGAGCGCCTGGGCCTCGGTCTCGGCGACGAAGGAGTATTGATAGAGTAGGAAGTCGGTGCCCTCGGAGATGCCTACGATGCGCAGATCTTTGTCTTCCATGGTCAAGATATCGCCCAGGTGCAGATCGTACTTATTGGCGAAGGCGCGATCGATGATGATCTCCCCGGGGCCCGGAATCGATTCCCCTTCCACCATCTCCAAAGGTCCGCCCACGCCCTCTTCCGCGTGATAGCCTAGGATAACGGTCAAAGCTTCCTCGCCTTCGATGTTGAAAGCATAGCGGCGGCTGTGGAGCGGGTGCACCTCGGCCACGCCGTCGATCTTCTCTGATCGCTCCTGCAGATTGGCGGGGAGGAGGGACATGGAGTGGAACATGTCGTCAGCCCCTTCTTGAGCGACCCAGATATCCGCTGGGGTCTGCTCGATGTAAACCCCCATCCTTCGGTCCCAGCCTTGATACAGCCCTTGTAGCACTAGGATGAGCAGGACGGCGAAGGCTACTCCCCCCACCGAGATGGCCAGGCGAGTTTTCTCCGCCAGCAAGTTCTTACGGGCGATGGAGACGCCCTGGGAAGGGGCGAAGTTATAGAGCGCACCGAAGATGAGACCGATGCCCAATCCGTAGAGGAGGCTCTCCCCGAGGCCGAGGAGCACGCCCTCGAGGGTCCAGGCGAATCCTGGAAACAGATCTTGCCAGACCTGCCGCACGGCCCGCTCCGGGAAGGTGTAGTCCCATAGGACGCAGAGGCCATACACCAGGCCGAAGGTCCCGGCGAGAGCCAAAGCAAAACGACCTGTACGCAGCTTCCCTTCGCTCACAGCTTACCTCCACCATTCATAAACTCAGGCTGGTCTCCAAGCTCATCTTCCCCTCTGCTCCCTGTCCGGGTCTCCTGACTAGCCATCTCTTGGGCCCAGTAACACCCCCTCCCTCAATTGACGAGCCACAGCGCCCGCTCGATGATCAGGGCGCAGGAGGCACCAGTCATGCCCCCGTCCGAAAGTTGGACAGCCTCATCCGTCATCTGGTGATCCCGTGGTGTCTACCCCACCCCACGTGGGAGGGGGTCAGATAAAGGATATCTCGTGTGGATTCCAAAGCATAGGGACATTTGTCCCAAATAGGCGGGACTTTTGGCTCCCAAATCTGCCGCGGCCTATCCATAAAAAAGAGAGCCGAAAACAGATCCGAATAGCCGGGATTCGTTCCACATTAGTCAGGTTATTCTGACAGGTAGTCGCCGCAACCAGGCGGTCCACCGGCCAAATCCACCGCACGTTGCCAGCTTCGCGCTCAGTGCTGGCCCCTGGGCCGGGTAAAATCTCGCCGAGGCCTTTAAAAGCGCCCGCGCTTGGGACTAGTCCCAGGCGCGGGCTACTCGCTGTGATTCTCTAAAAGCGACGCAGCGTTTGGCAGTCGGGCTCTTCGATCTGCCATGCAAGCCCTAGCTACATGTGGGGACAGGGTTCGCCGTGGGCCATGGCGCTGACCATCGCCCCGAACATCGCGCCATGCATTTGCGCATGCTCCGGGGCCATCTGCGCGATGTGCGGACCGAACTCCGGCCCGGGCTCAGGGCAGTTCATGTGCGAGTCGTCGGCCAGTGCCGGCAGCGCCCCTGCCGAGAGCACGCCGACGATCGCTAGCACCAACACGACTTTCTTCATCACCTCCCTCCTTTCTTCAAGGCTTCTTCACTCGATGGCTTTGCGGATCTCCTCGAACTCAGCCTTGGTGATCTCGCCTCGGGCGTAGCGGGCTTTGGCGATCTCCAAGGCCGCGGGCATGCCGGAGCTGGTCTCGGTGCGAGGTAAGACAGCTCGAATGGCCCATA
>JACPWV010000086.1 GCA_016196905.1 Chloroflexota bacterium
AGCGCCATGGACTTGTTCGCGGGCCTTACCCACCGATTCATCGGAGCGACAACTCCACCGCGCAGGCTCACCGCTTGTCGAAGTGGGGGCGCGGTGATAAAATCGCCGCTCATGTTGCACGACCTTCGCCATCGAATCCGCCCATGTCTCCCTCGTTGATGCGCGTCCTGGCCGGGGCGCTCCTCCTCAGCGGGCTGATCGTGTTGATCGCCTTCTGGCAGGCGCCCTCCGTGGCCCCCATTGTGCTGGGCCCGCCCACCGCCTTCCCCACGCCAACCGAGGTCGAGACGCCCTCCCCCGGCCCAACGTCCACTCCCGAATCAACACCTCTCCCGACTGTGTCGGGACCTCAGGAGCATTACTGGTTGGCTCGCCCCATTGCGCCGCCGGCTTATTTTCAGGTAGATCGCTATTATCCCTACGCTTCGCGCGGGGACGGAAGCTTGCGAGTGCACCATGGGGTCGAGTTCCAAAACCCGGAGGGCGTCCCGGTCTTGGCTGTGGCGGACGGCACGGTGGTGGTCGCTGGAAGCGACCCAGAAGAGATCTACGGCGTGCGCTACAACTTCTACGGCAACTTGGTGGTGGTCGAGCTCGATCGCCGCTACGCCGAGCAGCCGGTCTACGTCCTCTACGCGCACCTATCCCGCGTGGATGTGTCGACGGGTCAACACCTCAAACAGGGAGAAGTCATCGGAGCGGTAGGGCGGAGCGGAGCCGCCTTTGGCCCTCACCTTCATTTAGAAGTGCGCCTGGGTCATAATCGCTACTTCCACACGCGCAACCCCGAGCTGTGGCTGCGCCCGCTGCCCGGGCGAGGAGTCATCGCTGGGCGTCTGGTACATGCTCAGGGCGCGCCCGTCCCCGAGGCGAGCATCGAGATCCTCACGGCCGCGGATCCCCCGCCTAAGGCGGGCGTCTGGGCTCGCATCACCACCTATGCCCGATTCCCTTCGATCAATGCCGATGAACGCTGGGGCGAGAACTTCGCCATCGGCGATGTGCCCACCGGCGAGTACATCGTCCAAACTCGCCTCGATGGCCGCCTGTATCAGGCGCGAGTGAGCGTGCAAGAAGGCCGCACCGCTTTCGTCGAACTGCAACTTGATTGAAGGCCGCCTCTCCAATAATCGGACCAAAGATTCAGGCCGAAGGGAAAGGAAGGTAGGGTCAACCCCCTGTGGTTGACCCGGGGCAGGCACGGAGGCCTGCCCCCACGTTATCGGATCGCGTGTGACTCGGCCGAGGCGATCCTCACCATGCGCTGAGGCTGTCGAAAGGATTCAGATGCTATAAACGCACGCTTTGCCCTGCGCGAAATATCTCCTCGTGGACGCCGCGGCGTAGCATAACAGCGCCCCGGCCGCGCACCTCCCACTGGCGATCGCTCCCCACCAGGGCGGTCTGCTCATCGATTCCCACCAGGAGCAAGTCAGAAGGCATGGCCGCCCAGAAAGCCTCGCGCAGCGCCGGCGGCAGCGCGTTTAGGTGAGGTCCGATGAACATACCCGGCGCGAGGTTGTACCCCTCGACCATCGAAATGGGGGGCAAGCGAAAATCGGGTGGTATGGGCTGTCCCTCAAAATAGGGGCCGAGCTGGGCCACCACCTCGGCAGTTATTGACCAGGCTGCCTGGCCCAGGGCCATGGCCCCAGCACTCGCCCCGGCCAGCATCGCCCCCTGCTTGTGGGCCCCGAGGATGGCCTGCTCCAGGAGGGTATCGCGAAAAATCCCTAGCAAGACCTGAGGTTTTCCCCCGCCCAGGTAAATAAGCGTCGCCTCGCTCACCTGTTAAGCGACTGCGGTATCTTGTGCCGTCCGCCGATCGATCACCACAGGAGCATCGACTTTATGTGCTCCCAACCGGGATAAGTGATCGATGGCGGTGCGGCACCAGCCCTCGGCTACCTCCACCCCGTCCTCGGCAGCGGCGGTGGGCAGGAAAACTACCCGCGCTTGCGCGCCGCCGGCGTCAGCGAGGAGCCCAGCGTGCACGTCCTCGAAACCCGGGGCGAATTCCTCTCCGCCGATCAAAGCGATGCGCCCAGACATCCCCTGCCGCAGTTTGCCCGCTATAGAAACATTCTAAATCGATTTGCCCCCATTCGCGAGATAGACGGTTAGGTTGTGGGTAGTGTTCTCGCTACACGAATGGCCGCGAGCACCTGCAAATTGACGCGCCTGCTTCTCAGGCCTATGATGAAAGCGACTGGGAACTACGCACTCTGGAAGGCGAGAGTCCAGCGATGGGCGCTTTGCTCTGGTTGACTCCCGCGAGAGGTTTATTGCCACTGGTTGGCCTCATCGCCTGGGCCGCGCTAGCCTGTTCCCCTCTACCCGTCGAGCCGGCACCCACTCCTGAGCCACCTCGCCCACCCCCGCTCGAGATCTATGCTCCCGCCATGCGCCCCGCTTTCGCCGATCAATTGCTTGGAATTAAAGGCGCGCCGCAATACGAGATCGAGGTCAACCTCGATCCAGACCAGCATCTCATCACCGGCCAACAAACGGTTTGGTACACCAATCGAACCGGCCAACCCTTAAGCGAGATCTATTTTCGACTCCTGCCGGCTACCCCCGCCTTCGGCCGGTCGATGAGCGTAACCCGTGTCCGTGTCGATGAACGCGAAGTCCAGCCGACCTTGGAGGTTCAGGGCACCGCGTTGCGTGTTCCATGGGGTACTCCTTTGGAGCCGGGAGCCAGCGCTGTCTTTCAGATGCGTTTCGAGACGGCCACCACCGGTCGGCTGCTTTTGTTCTCCCGTTTCGGGCAGACCGGGAATCTCCTGGAGCTGCCCGCTTTCTATCCCCTCCTAGCGGTCTACGATGAGATGGGCTGGCACACGGAGGTGCTGCCCGAGGGACAGATCCCGGCCGAGACCTATGCCGAGGCTGCCTTCTATCAAGTGCACATCACTGCGCCCTCGACCCAGGTGGTGGTGACCACCGGCAGCTGCGGCCCGCCCCAACCCCAAGCCGAGGGTAGCAAGTGGACCTGCGTGGCAGGCCTGGCGCGAGAGTTCGCCATCTTTGCCGCCAGCACCTATCAGGGGCTCTCCACGCAGGTGGAGGATGCCACCCTCCGCTTCTTCTACACCAATCCCCTTCACGAGGATGACGCCCGCCTCATGTTGGCCTCCGCCGTGCAGGCGCTGAGGGTTTTTAATCGCCTTTTCGGTGAATATCCTTGGGTTGAGTTGGATTTCGTGGATGGTTTCGTCGGCCACCTGGCTATCGAATACCCGGGCCTGGTGCAGGTCGGCCTGGAGAGTTATCAGCGCGAACCCAGCGTGCAGGAGCGCGTCATCGCCGCCCACGAGGTGGCGCATCAATGGTGGTACAACCTGGTGGGCAACGATCAACTCAACCATCCTTGGTTGGACGAGGCCCTGGCCACCTACTCCGAGGCGTTGTACGTAGAGGAGGTACACGGCGCGGCCGCGGCCCGCGAGTGGGTGGAGGGCTGGCAAAGACAGGTGGGGGCTTCCGGCGCGTGCGTTGACCAGCCCGCCACCGCCTTCGCCAACTTCGAAGATTACGTCACGGTGGTGTATCACAAAGGGGCGCTGTTTTTCGATGAGGTTCGGCGTACCGCGGGTGATGCGGCTTTTTTCGCCTGGCTACGAGCCTATATCGAGGCGAATCGTTATGGCATTGCCAATGGAGAGAAACTATTGGCGGCCGCGGAGGTCGTGGGCCAGGGCGAGACAGTGCGTGCCTTGTACGATAGCTGGATTCGCTGCCCTCATAGTCTTGACTAGCTAGGGATGGGCAGTCCGGGGGATAGGAGTCGATCAGAGACATGAGGCGGGTTTTGTACTGCCATCTACCGTCGCCCTTTAGTGTAAAGATCGATGAGCACGGCCAGGATGAAGACGATCCCCTTGACCACTCGCTGCGAGTAGGCAGGGATCTTCAAAAGGTTCTGGCCGTTGGACAGCACCCCCATGATGAGGGTCCCCACCGCTGTCCCGCCTGCTCGCTCAACTCCCGCAAGCCCCTGCCCTGGTGAGTGTTGTGTCACTGATAGTTCCTAACTATGCGAAGAGGTGCCATGTTGACATTGATTGCCTTTCGATTTATCATGGCACTATAAGCTGATCGTGCTATCCTTCTGGATGGTAAAGAGGCTTTGTTAGATGGAGTGGCCACAGATCTTGGAGACGATGCAAGAGGTATTGCGCGAGCTCAACGTGGAGGGCCGCGCCGAGTTCCACGTAGTGGGGGGCGAGCGTTTCCACATCCACTACAAGGATCGCTTCGGGGTGTACCGGGAGAAGGAGATCCCCATCGCCCAACTGGCCGCCAGCGACCCCGCCCAGCTCAAGGGCTACGTTCGCTCCCTGCTGGAATCCTATGGAGTCCTGAGTCACGAGTGAGCAATTACACTTGCCTCTAGTCGATCCCTATGCACCTTAGACGCAGCGGGCCACCTCGAGGTGGCCCTTTGCTATTCACCGTGAGATCCCGAACCGCGATCCCAGAACATGCCACGTCTCCAGGCCGCATTCCTGTGTCCCCGGAAGTCCTCGAAGACGATCCGCCCCTTTCGTGTTTTTCACCCACTTACTAAACACGACTGTTATTAGCCGCCTCATTCGGTCGGTGCCGGCGAGCCCCGCCAGCCATCTCGATAACATGGTTGCCGACGCCTTTGGATGGATCCCCGAGCTTTCGTATTCTTCCAAGCCCTATTGAAATTCAGCGGATTCCCCTAGCCCTGGCCACCCCTGTGCCTATCAGCATAGCCGCGGCTCGTACCGGCAATTGTGTGCCAACTCAGACGCCCGCCAGTATCAGACCTGAGATCGTCATCTCTAGTCCCGACCTAGCCATTTTGTAATAGAAGTTACGTCATTGACCTCTTGACACCACCTATAGCTCGTGTTATATTGTGGGTGCTATAATGACAAGATGACATGATAACAGGTTTTAAAGATCCATGGCCACTGCCCACGCGGAACTGATAAGCTCGGCCGCCAGCGCTACCATAGACCGCAACAGCCCCATCCCCTATTACGTCCAGGTGAAGGAAGCGCTGCGAGAACGGATCGAGCGGGGGGACTGGAAAGCCGGGCATCAACTTCCGGGCGAGTTAGAGCTATGCCGGATATTCGAAGTCAGCCGGACCGTGATTCGGCAGGCTCTCAAGGAATTAACCTATGAAGGCTTGATCGCTCCGCAGAAAGGCAAAGGAACTTTTGTTGCCGAACCGAAGATTGCTGAGAGCCTGGTCCAGAAGCTCACCGGCTTTTATCAGGACATGGTCGACCGGGGCCACAACCCGGTTTCACAGGTCCTCAAACAACGCGTGTACCCCGCCAACCTCAAAGTAGCTGCCCGCCTGGCTATCCAACCCGGCACACCGGTCATCGAGATTGATCGTCTACGCTTCATTCAAGATGAGCCCATCGTCTTAGTCACCACTTACTTGCCTTACGCACTGTGCCCGCAACTGCTGCAAGCAGATTTGTCGCGACAATCCCTGTATGCGTTTCTTGAAAGGGAATGCGGCTTAGTGATCGCCCGTGGGCATCGAACTATAGAGGCTGTGCCCGCCAATGAATATGAGGCCCGTCTCCTTCAGATCGAGAAGGGGGCCCCACTCATCCTCCTGGATAGCGTGAGCTACTTGAATGATGGTACGCCCATCGAGTACTACCATGCGCTTCACCGCGGCGATCGCTCTCAGTTTGAGGTCGAACTCGTCCGCATTCGAGCGCAAGGTAGGGTCAGAGAAGCGCTGGGGGGAGATGCAACGGAGCTACCCCGAAGCAATTAGGCGAGCACCGAACCGGGCTTGGCTGCCGACCGTCGGCTGTTGACTGGAGAGGTGGCGCAGAGAAGGGGCAGTCTCGGCACTTTTCTCACGACCCGTGCAGTGAGTACGTTGATTTGGCTTCTGTTTGCGCACAGGGGCCGTGTTCCAGGATGAGAAAGGAGGTGATGTTGGAGGGCTGAGCTATGCCTACGACGAAATCTCATCACTGTGAGGATCTCGGGAGGAGAGACAAATGTCGGACAAAAATAGAGTAACTCTCATCATCCTTGGCGGGCTAGCCATTCTGGGTGTGATCGCGGCGGCTTGCGCGCCCGCCCCTGCGACGCCAACGCCGGCGGCGCCACCGCCCGAGGCGCCTCGCTGGCAAAGACCCAT
>JACPWV010000087.1 GCA_016196905.1 Chloroflexota bacterium
CTGGCATTGGTTAGGATTTGGTTAAAAAATGACCACGCTCTGCCAGGAGCCAGAGCGTGGTACACCGAAGATAGGTTATTCGTTAGATCAATGCCCCACGGCTCTTTCGCTTAGCCTTCGCCTCTGCCAAATCAGGCGCACCTTCCCCAGCTCGCCTAATAAATCGCTCGCGCGATCCTTGAGATCCCGCAGGTCCAGGTCGCGTACTTTCCACTGCCCGCGCGTTTGTTGGATCACCAGCTGGCTGTCCCCCCGCACCTCCAACGAAAAATCGCCCGGTGAACGTCCCGCGCCGCGGATCGTCGAAAGCAGGTCCTCCACTCCGGCGATCAAGGTGCGGTACTCGGCTTGGTTGGAGGTCAGCATCCCCTCGAATCTCAGGCGCTGGACGCGGCGTTTCCCGTCGAGGTTACGCACCAGCACATAGCTGCCATAGCCCTGCCCGGGGTTGCCCAAGCTGCCGCCATCGAAGATGAGGGTGTAATCGGTGGTCGGCCTCGCTGTTTTGGTGGCCGATTTTCGTTGAGTGCTCATCCGATGATCACCAACGCTTGACCCTGATCCACCACCTGGCCGGGGGTCACCTTGACCGATTTGACGGTCCCGCCGCGGGGGGTGCGGATCTCGTTCTCCATCTTCATTGCTTCCAGGATGACCAGCCCCTGGCCCATCTCCACGGAGGAACCCTCCTGAGCCGGAACGGCCACCACCAGCCCGGGCATGGGCGCCTTGACCACCACCTCGCCGGATGGCGCTTGTAGGGGGCCCGACTCCTTCAGGCGGCGCGTCCGTTCGTCCTCCACCGAGACGGTGTACATCTCGCCGCGCAGAAGGATGCGAAAGGTATCCCCCTCGCGATCGACCACCAGATCGTAGGACTCGTGGTCTACCAGGAGAGAGTATAAAGTGGCTCCATCGATGCTCTGCAGATCCGCGTGGTGGGGGGTGCCATCGATGACGATTTTATTCTCGGAATCGATTTCGATGCTATACTCGTGGCCCCCCACCGTCGCCCAGTACCTCATCGCTCCATGGCCTCCCGCCGCCCGGTGAGCTTCCAGGGGCTCATGCCCGGCGCCCGATCCTCCCGAGGCGAGATCAGGGCCAATGCCTCTTGCCGTCGGTGATGGGCGATGAGGGCCGCCACCAGCGCCGTCACCTCTCCGTGGTGGGCCTTCTCTTCCTGGCTCAGGACGAAGCGCTCCTCCACGAAGCGCGTATCGAAATGCCCGGCCTGGTAGCTGGTGTTGTCCAGAAGCTGGCGATGGAAGGGAATCGAGGTCTTCACCCCCACGATCTGATACTCTTCCAGTGCGCGGCGCATGCGCAGGATGGCCTCGGCCCGCGTGTCCCCCCACACTACCAATTTGGCAACGAGGGGATCGTAGTACAGGGAGATCTCCATCCCCTCATAAACCCCGCTCTCCACACGCACCCCGGGACCGGTCGGCTCGCGCAGGCTGGTGATCCTGCCCGCGGAAGGCAGGAATTTATTGAAGGGATCCTCGGCCGAGATGCGGCACTCGATGGCGTGTCCGACGAAGCGAATATCTTTCTGCTTGTAGCGCAGCTTCTTTCCGGAGGCGATGCGCAGTTGCTCCTTGACGATGTCGATGCCGGTGACCATCTCGGTGACGGGGTGCTCGACTTGCAAACGCGTGTTCATTTCCAAAAAATAGAAATTCTTGTCTTTGTCCAGCAGGAACTCGATGGTCCCCGCGTTCACGTAGCCCGCCGCCTTGGCCGCCTTGATGGCCGCCTCCCCCATCCGGGCTCGCAATTTCTCATCCCGCGTCAGGATCACCGAAGGTGCCTCCTCCACCAGCTTTTGATGCCGACGTTGGAGGGAACACTCGCGTTCGCCCAGGTGGATGAAGTTGCCGTGGGCATCGGCCAGCACTTGGAACTCCACATGGCGCGCGTTCTCGACCACCTTTTCGATGTAAAGGCCACCGTAGCCGAAGGCCGCTTCCGCCTCCCGATGGGCGGCGGCCAGGGCTCGCGGAAGCTCTTCGGGTGCGGCCACTAAGCGCAGGCCCTTGCCGCCCCCGCCGGCTACCGCCTTGACGAAGAGGGGATACCCCACCTCCTGGGCGACCTGGACCAAACGATCGTCAGGGATTTCTTCCTGGGTCCCGGAAATGACCGGGACGCCCGCCTTGCGCACGGTGAGGCGCGCGGCCAGCTTGTTGCCAGCGGCCGTGATGGCCTCCGGCGGCGGGCCGACGAAGACGATCTCCGCCTCACGGCAGGCGCGGGGGAAGTCGGGATTCTCCGCCAGGAAGCCGTAGCCGGGGTGGATGGCGTCGGCCCCGGAGCGCCTAGCCACCTCGATGATCTTATCGATGCGTAGATAAGAGTCGCGGGAGGGGGGCGGGCCGATGAGGTAGGCCTCGTCGGCGTAGCGCACGTGGAGCGCGTTGCGGTCCGCCTCCGAATAGACCGCCACGGTGGAGACGCCCAGCTCCTGGCAGGCGCGGATCACCCGCAGCGCGATCTCCCCCCGATTGGCGATCAGGACTTTCTTGAACATTTACCCCTACCGCCTACGCACCTTACCGACCTGTCGATAGCGAGATGCCCGATGTTCCCTCGACATGAAACCCCCATGCCAGGCAATAGTTGCTCTCCTGCGCGTTTTGCGTGTAGGGGCAGGCCCCTGTGCCTGCCCGGTTTGAAGGGCGACCACAGGGGGTCGCCCTTACATTTGTCCATGATCACGCGACCTCTCGCTAAGATCCCTCGTGCTTTTGCAGAAATGCCAACACCTGCCTCTGAAATTCCTCCGCCTTTTCCACGTGCGGGGTGTGGCCGCAGTCGGGCACGATCCACAATTCGCTGTGGGGGATGCCGGCAGCGATGGCCTGGGCGTGGGAGACCGGTGCGAACTTATCGCGGTCGCCCTGAACTATCAAGGTGGGCGCCTTTATCTTGGCTAACAGCGGGCGAATGTCCCACTCCCTCCAACCCGGGCTGGTCCAATTCTCGATCCAGGCATCGAAGAGCTGCCGCCAGCGCTCCCCGTGCGGAAGCCTCAGCCAAGCGGGCGGGCATTCGTCCACTTCCCGCTTGAGGGCGATCAACGGCAAGTCCATCCCTTCCTGGGTCCAGGCGTGGGCTGCTTCCAGGACCAGGGTGCGCACCAAATCGGGATAGAGCGCGGTCAGATAGATGGCAATCGACCCGCCGTCGCTGTGCCCGATCACATGGGCGCGATCCATCCCCAGTTCGCGCAAGAACTGGGCGGTGTCTTCGGCATCCCGCTGCAGAAAATCCAGCTCGAAACCCGCCTGGGGCGGGCGCGGGTCGGAGCGGCCGTAGCCGCGCCGATCGTTGACGATCACGTGATAGCGCTGGGCCAAGGTGGGGATGAGGTTATCCCAGGCGCGAGTGCTGCCCAGGCCATGGTGAAGGAGCAGCACCGGCGGGCCCTGGCCGCGCTCCTCGTAATATATGTGATAGCCGTTAAGCTCGGCGAAGGGCATAGCTCGCTCTTGGCAGGCAGGGGATGATCAACAAAAGAGCGGGTTGTGGCCCGCTCTAATTGTAGCACGTCCCGGGATTTTTCGTCGCCACACTTTCACAGCGGGATGTTCCCGTGCTTCTTGGGCGGCAGTTTATCGCGCTTGTTCTGAAGCATCTCCAGGGCGCTGATCAGCTTGGGGCGCGTTTCGCGCGGCTCGATCACATCATCGATGAAGCCCCGCGCCGCGGCCACGTACGGATTGGCGAACTTCTCACGATACTCGTGGACGAGTTGTTCGCGAGCTGCCTCTGGATCGGAGGCGTTCTCGATCTCGTCCTTGAAGATGATGTTCACCGCGGCCTGGGGCCCCATCACCGCCAGCTCGGCGCTAGGCCAGGCGTAGTTCATATCACCGCGGACATGCTTGGAGGACATCACGTCGTAGGCCCCACCGTAGGCCTTGCGGATCACCACGGTGATCTTGGGAACGGTGGCCTCGCAGTAGGCGTACAGCAGCTTGGCGCCGTGGCGGATGATCCCGCCGTGCTCCTGGGCCAACCCCGGCAGGAAACCGGGCACGTCCTCGAGGGTGATGAGCGGGATGTTGAAGGCATCACAGAAGCGGACGAAGCGGGCCCCCTTCACCGAGGAGTCGATGTCTAATACGCCGGCCAACACTTGCGGCTGCTGGGCGACGATGCCCACCGAGCGGCCGTTCAGCCGGGCGAAGCCCACGATCAGGCTCTGCGCGAAGTGTTCGTGCACCTCCAGGAACTCGCCATCGTCCACGATGAGGCGAATGACCTCTTTCATGTCGTAGGGTTTATTGGGGTTTTCGGGGACGATGCTATCCAGGTCTATTTCCATGCGCAGGGGGTCGTCGCGAGGCTGGGTGCGCGGCGGATCCTCCAAGTTGTTGGAGGGCAGGTAGCTGAGCAAGCGGCGAATGGTGAGCAGGCACTCCTCCTCATTGGGGGCTAAAAAGTGGGCCACCCCGCTCTTGGTGGCGTGCACCGTGGCCCCGCCCAACTCCTCGAAGGTGGTCTCCTCGTGCATGGCCGTTCGGACCACCTCTGGCCCGGTGACGAACATGTGGCTGGTGCCCTGGACCATGATCACGAAATCGGTGATGGCCGGCGAGTACACCGCCCCGCCCGCGCAGGGGCCCAGGATGGCCGAGATCTGGGGCACCACCCCCGAGGCCATGGTGTTGCGCCAGAAGATCTCGGCGTAGCCCGCCAGGCTGAGCACGCCCTCCTGGATGCGCGCCCCACCCGAATCGTTGAGGCCGATGAGGGGGGCGCCGTTCTTCATGGCCAGGTCCATGATCTTGATGATCTTCCCCGCATGGGCCTCGCCCAGCGATCCCCCGAACACGGTGAAATCCTGGGCGTAGACAAAGACCAGATGTCCGTCGATCGTACCGTAGCCGGTCATCACTCCGTCACCTAAGATCTGCTTGTCGGCCATGCCGAAGTCTGAGGTGCGATGGAGGACGAACGGGTCCAGCTCGTGAAAGCTGTTCTCATCCAAGAGCAGGTGCAACCGCTCGCGGGCGGTCAGTCTGCCCCGCTCGTGCTGTTTCTGAATGCGATCCAGGCCCCCGCCCAAGCGGGCCTGTTCCTTGAGTTTGCGCAGCTGTTCAAGCCTGGGATCGGTGCCCACTCGGACCTCCCCCCCTTCGGTTATCGACTGGGATTCGTTCGGAAAAAGAGTCTCGTGTGGACGGCAGCTGAGCCGGCATCAATGCTCGGGACGCTTCAAGAGGTGCTGGGCGATGACCATGCGTTGGACTTCGCTGGTCCCTTCGTAGATCTCGGTGATCTTGGCGTCCCGGAAATAGCGCTCCACAGGGTAATCCTTCATATAGCCGTAGCCGCCGTGCACTTGAATGGCCTTGGTGGTGACCTGCATGGCCGTCTCCGAGGCGTAGAGCTTGGCCATGGAGGCGGCCTGCGCATAGGGCTGGTCGCGATCCTTGAGTTGGGCAGCATGGAGGGTGAGCAGGCGAGCGGCTTGGATGCGCACCGCCATATCGGCCAGCATCATTTGGACCGCCTGGTGACGGGCGATGGGCACGCCGAACTGCAGGCGCTCCTTGGCGTACTTCACTGAAGCCTCAAAGGCGGCCTGGGCGATGCCCACGGCCTGGGCAGCGATGCCGATGCGGCCGGCGTTCAGGATGTGCATGGCGATCTTAAACCCCTCGCCCTCCTCGCTCAAACGATTCTCCAGCGGCACCCGGCAGTTCTCGAAGGCCAGAGCGCAGGTGTTGGAGGCACGGATGCCCAGCTTGCGCTCCGGGGGCCCGGCGCTGAAGCCAGGAATTGAGGTGTCGAAGATCAGGCAGCTGATCCCTCGATGCTCGGCTTGAGGATCGGTGCGCACAAAGAGGATCAAGAAGTCGGCCACGCCGCCGTTGGTGATGAAGTTCTTGGCCCCATTGACCACGTAGTAATTGTCCTGGCGCACGGCCATGGTCCGCTGGTTGGCGGCGTCCGATCCCGCCTGGGGTTCGGACAGTGCGTAGGCCCCGATCTTCTGGAAGGTGGTGGCCGGCCGCAGGTACTTTTCCTTCTGACCGGGCGTGCCCCACTTGACCAGGCCCTGGCAGACCAGGGAGTTATTGACGGACATCATGGTGCCTACGGCGGCGTCCGCTTTGCATACCTCCTCCAAGGCCAGCGCGTAGCTCACCGTGTCCGCCCCGATCCCTCCGTATTCCTCTGGGACGCTGATGGCCATCAAGCCCAACTGGCCCATCTGTTTGAGGATCTCCATGGGGTACTCTTCGGTCTCGTCCAGGTGCGCAGCCCGGGGGGCAATGACCTCGCTGGCGAACTCCCGCGCCGTGTCCCGGATCATGCGCTGCTCTTGGGTCAGTTCAAAATCCATCGCGACTCCGCCTCAGGGTCTAAGTCGAATAGCTCGATTTCCCCTGCCTCGCTTTATATCATCTCCACGCTGACCGCCACCGCTTCGCCCCCGCCCAGGCACAGGCAGGCCAATCCCAAGCTCGCGCCGCGGTCCTTCATCGCGTAAAGCAGGGTGGTGAGGATGCGCGCGCCAGTAGCGCCCAGCGGGTGGCCTAAGGCGATGGCCCCCCCATGCACATTGACTTTTTCCCAGTCCCACTCCAGCTCGCGGCCATTGGCGAGGATCTGCGCAGCGTAGGCCTCGTTCACCTCCAGTAGATCGAAATCGTCTAATTCCTGTCCGGTTTTATCCAGCAGCTTGCGAATCGCGTGCGCGGGTGTGGCGAAAACCCACTTCGGCTCCAGCGCGGCCTGAGCATAGCCGGTGATGCGGGCTAAGGGAGATACGCCGAGCTCCCTGGCTCTGGCCTCGTCCATCAAAATCATGGCTGCCGCGCCATCGTTGATGCCAGGCGCGTTGCCGGCAGTAACGGTGCCATCCTCCTCGAAGACCGGCATGAGGGCGGCCAAGGCCTCCAAGCTGGTGTCTCGCCTTGGGCCCTCGTCGATCTCCACGCGCAGCGGCGGGCCTTTGCGCTGAGGGACCTCGACGGGGGCAACCTCGGACTTAAGTTTGCCCTCATCGATGGCCCGCAGCGCGCGGCGATGGCTCTCCAAAGCGTACTCGTCCTGTTCCTGGCGGTTGATCTTGAACTCCCGCGCGATGAACTCGGCGGCGTTGCCCATGTGCCAGCTCTCCCAGGAGTCCCACAGCCCATCGTGGATGGTGGCGTCGATGAGATCGGCGTGGCCCAAGCGCAGCCCGCTGCGCGCTTGGGGGATTAAATACGGCCCGGCGCTCATGTTCTCCATCCCGCCGGCGGCGATGATCTGTGCATCGCCCAGCCGAATGGCCTGCGTGGCCTGCATCACTGCCTTGAGGCTGGAGCCGCACACTTTGTTGACGGTGGTCGCTCCTACGCTGGAGGGGATGCCCGCCTTGAGGCCCGCCTGGCGCGCGGGGGCCTGGCCCAGTCCGGCTTGGATAACATTGCCCATCAGGATCTCGTCGACCCGGGCCGGGTCGATCGAGGCCCGCTCCAAGGCCGCGCGGAGAGCGATCGAGCCCAGCTCCGGCGCCGGTATTGTAGAGAGCCTGCCCTGGAACTTGCCGATAGCAGTGCGCGCCGCGGAGGCGATCACCACCGCGTGCTCGTTTTTCATTCAACCCCCTTGTTGCCCGCGCGATGGGCTAACCTGATGATAACAAAAAAGCGGGCCCTTGGCTAGTACCGCGGCCCGCTCGATTGGAGCGACGAGGGTTAGATGGTGACCTTCGCCGCATGGGCGTCTCTTGCCGCGGCGACGATGTGCCGCGCGCTCAACCCGTACTTCTCCAAGAGCTCCTCGGGCTTTCCCGATTCGGCATAGGTGTCCTGAAGGGCCACCGTGCGCAGGGGCACCGGGTGCTCCTCGGCCAGCACCCGAGCCACCACGCTTCCCAGCCCGCCGTGAATCAAGTGTTCCTCAGCGGTGACCAGGGCCCCGGTCTCGCGGGCGGCCTTCACGATAGCCTCTCGATCGATGGGTTTGAGCGTGGCTATGTCCAGGACCCGCGCCTGGATGCCCTCTTGGGCCAGC
>JACPWV010000093.1 GCA_016196905.1 Chloroflexota bacterium
ACCGATTCTTTACATAATGCTTTGTGGGGCAAGTGCGACTGCGCTATAATGGATGGGGCCGAAGATGGGCTCGAAAGAGGATCTGCGCAAGCTCCCCAGCGTTGACGCCGTGTTGAATGAGGCGGAGGTGCGCGGCCTGGCTCGCGAGCACGGACGCGATGTGGTGCTGTGGGCTGTGCGGGAGGTGCTGGAGGAGACGCGGCAGGCCATCTTGGAGGGCGCGCCGCTTTCTAAACCGTCCGAGTTGATTGGGCGTGTGACTGCCCGCGTGAGTGAAATCATGCAGCCGAGTCTCCAGCCAGCCATCAACGCCACGGGCGTCATCATCCACACCAATCTGGGGCGCGCCCCGCTGAGCGAGGCCGCCCGCGAGGCCATGCAGGCGGTGGCCCGCAGCTACAGCAACCTGGAGTATGACCTGGAGGCTGGCCAGCGCGGCTCGCGCTATCATCATGCCCAGGCCCTTTTGACTCGCCTCACCGGGGCGGAGTCGGCCCTGGTGGTTAATAATAATGCTTCCGCGCTACTCCTGATCCTGAGCGCCCTGGCCAGGGGTCGTGAGGTGATCATCTCGCGGGGACAGCTCATTGAGATCGGTGGGGGCTTTCGCATCCCCGAGGTGATGGCGCAAAGCGGCGCCAGGCTGGTGGAGGTGGGCACCACCAATCGCACCTACGCCCGAGATTACGAACAGGCCGTGACCGAGCGCACGGCGGCCTTTTTGCGCGTCCATCACAGCAATTTTCGGCTGGTGGGATTCACGCATCAGGCGGCTCTGAGCGAGCTGGTGGGGTTGGCTCGCCAGCGCCATCTTTTAACTATCGATGACCTGGGTAGCGGCGCCCTCCTGGACACTGCCGCCTTCGGCCTG
Organism: Chloroflexota bacterium; assembly: GCA_016196905.1. Taxonomy (GTDB): domain Bacteria; phylum Chloroflexota; class Anaerolineae; order UBA7937; family JACPPX01; genus JACPWV01. The sequence continues at coordinate 872 of JACPWV010000093.1, forward strand.
GCTCACGAGCCCACGCCCCAGGAGAGCATCGCCCAGGGTGCCGACTTGGTCTGCTTCAGTGGAGACAAGCTGCTGGGCGGTCCCCAAGCGGGGATCATCCTCGGCCGCGCCGACCTGATCGCCTCCTTGAGGGAACATCCCCTGGCCCGCGCCTTGCGCGTCGATAAACTCACCTTGGCCGCACTGCAAGCCAACCTGTTGCATTACCTGCGGAGCGAGGCGCTGGAAAAGGTGCCGGTGTGGCGCATGATCGCCTGGCGCGCGGAGGAACTGCACTCCAGGGCTGTCGCCTGGTCGACCGCCCTGGGAGAGATAGATGTGGCGACGAGTGTCATCGAAGGGCACTCGCCCATCGGCGGCGGCTCCCTCCCGGGCGAGACCCTGCCCACCTATCTATTGGCCATCGACACCCCCGCGCCGGACGCGTTGGCTGCGCGGCTGCGTGCCTCTCAGCCGCCGGTTATCGCTCGCGTGGAGGAGGGCAGGCTGGTACTCGACCCGCGCACCGTCCTCCCAGAGGAAGACGCGATCTTCATCGATGCGCTATGTGTGGCCTTGAATGCTTAAGCGCAGATGGGACTTGAAAGCCTTTTCATCGGCACCTCGGGATGGGTCTATCCGCATTGGCGCGGGCGCTTCTATCCCCGAGACCTCCCGCAGAGCTGCTGGTTTGAGTTCTACACCCAGCACTTCTCCAGCGTGGAGATCAACAACACCTTCTACCAGCTCCCCGCTCTCTCCACCTTCCGGGCATGGAGCCGGCAGGCGCCCGCCGACTTCCGCTACGCCGTCAAGGGCAACCGCTTCATCACCCACATCAAGCGCCTCAAAGAGACGGAGGGGCCGGTCAAGAAATTCCTTACCCGGGTTCGCCTTTTGGGGCCGACCCTCGGCCCCCTCCTCTGGCAACTCCCTCCCCGCTGGCCTCCCCAGCCGTCGCGGCTGGAGGAGTTCGTTAAGATCTTGCCGGCCAACTTGACTCATATCTTCGAGTTCCGGGATGAACGCTGGGTTGCCGAGGACGTCTTCGGAATTCTCGAGAGGCGGCGGATGGGATTTTGCATCTTCAGCCATCCCAGTCTCGACTGCCCCCTCCGAACCACCGCGCCTGCGGTCTATCTGCGCTTTCATGGCTCCACCGCCCTCTATGCGGGACGCTACAGTCGTGAGGAGCTGCGGCGCTGGGCGGAGCGCATCGTCGCCTACCTCCACCAGGATCGGGAGGTCTATGTTTACTTCAACAACGATGCTCAGGCCAACGCCATCTTCAATGCTCAAGAGCTTCGAGAGGCGGTCGAGGGCCTCCTCTAAAGATCAGGCTGCGATTGCTGTCGAGCCGTTCTCGTCGACCTGGTGGTCTCATCGACTTGCCGACGCAAAATCGAAAAGCAAAATAAAAATAGGCGCCTGGCTCAGCCAGGCGCCTATGCGCCTTAGCGGGGTAAGAACCCGTAAGGATTGCGTTTATTGCCGTACTGGCGGATCTCTAGATGGAGGTGGCAGCCGGTGGAGCGGCCGGTATTGCCCACCCGGCCGATGAGGGCCCCTTTGCCGACCGAGGTGCCGTCGTTGACCAAGATCTGGCTGAGATGGGCATACATGGTCTCGAAGCCGTTTCCGTGGTTGATCACGATGCGGTTCCCATAACCGCCCTCCCAGCCGATGGCCGAGACGTAGCCTGAGTCGGCGGCGTAGATCGGGGTGCCGCACGGCCCGCCGATGTCGATGCCCAGGTGCCCCTGCCAGTAGTTCTGGGTGATGTACCCGCTCACCGGCCACATGAAGTTGCCGGTGCCTTGGGCGGCGCCCGGCGGCGGGGGCCCGGCATACTGGGCGCGCACCATGTGCAACAGGATGGGCTTGCGCCCGTCGGGGATGACCAGCCAGCTCCCGATCTGCAACTCGTGGGGGGGGCGAAGCTTGTTCCACTCCGCGTTGATGATGGCCGACATATCGACCTTGTACACCTGGGCGATGGATTCCAGGGTATCCCCAGCGCCCACTTGGTGGTAAGCCCCGTCCACGGGAATGATGAACACCTCCTGGCCTAAGGCGAGGAGATCGGCGTTGTTCTCCAGTTCGGGGTTGGACCACAGGATGGTGGTGGGCTGCAGGCCGAACTTCTCAGCGATGCCAAAAACGGTGTCGCCGGATTGAACCGTATATGGGATCACCTCCCGGCGTGGCCGCGGGGGGATGACGGTGACGGGGGAGATGTTCTTGAGCAGATGGTCGGGGGTGAGCGCGATGCTGCTGCCGGGCATCAACAAGAGGCCTGTGCTGGCGGAGGCGGGACGGATCCAATCCTCGAAGCGCAGGTCGAAGGGGCGCAGGCTGCCGAAGTAGGTGACCAGCAAGGTGAGTAAGATCAGGATCAGATGCGAAGTATAGCGGGGTAGGGCGTCGGCCCGGCGCAGCCACTCCGCCCAGCCCCCCCGCGGGAGGCCCCGCCCTGCGCGCATTTTAGAGGGCACCCTTGTTGAGGGTCTCGAGGAATTCTTTGTTGCTCTTGCTCTTGGCGAGGCGGTTGAGCAGCGGCTCCACCCCCTCGGTCGCGCCCAACATCTCCACCATGCGGCGCAGGGTCCACACCCGCGAGAGGGTCTCCGGGTCCAGCAATAACTCCTCGCGGCGGGTGCCGGAGCGTTCGATATCGAAGGCGGGGAAGATGCGCCGCTCGGCCAGCTTGCGATTGAGGTGCAGCTCCATGTTCCCGGTCCCCTTGAACTCCTCGTAGATCATATCGTCCATGCGGCTGCCGGTGTCGATCAGGCAGTTGGCGATGATGGTCAAGCTGCCGCCCTCCTCGATGTTGCGCGCCGCCCCGAAGAACTGCTTGGGGGGATATAAGGCGGCCGGGTCCAGGCCACCGGAGAGCGTTCGCCCGCTGGGCGGGACGATCTCGTTGTAGGCGCGGGTCAGGCGGGTGATCGAATCGAGGAGGATGACCACGTCCTTTCCTCCCTCCACCAAGCGTTTGGCTCGGGCCAAGGCCATCTCCGCCACGCGCGTCTGTTCCTGTCGCGGGTCGTCGAAGGTGGAAGCGACCACCTCGGCCTCCACCGAGCGGTCCATGTCGGTGACCTCCTCGGGCCGCTCTCCGATGAGCACCACCATCAGGTGCACGTCCTTGTGGTTGGCGCTGATGCCGTTGGCGATGTGCTTGAGGACGGTGGTCTTCCCCGCCTTGGGAGGCGAGACGATCAATCCACGCTGCCCCCGCCCGATGGGGGCGATCAGCTCGATGAGACGGGTGGTCAGGTTGCTGGGCTCCGTCTCCAGCACGAAGCGCTGGTCGGGAAAGATGGGGACGAGCTTCTCAAAATAAGGCCGGCGCTTGGCCACCTCGGGGTCGAGGCCGTTAACCGCCTCCACCCGCAAGAGGCCGTAGTACTTCTCCGTATCCTTGGGCGCGCGGACTTGACCGATGACGAGGTCGCCGGTGCGCAGGCCGAAACGGCGAATCTGGGACTGGGAGACGTAGATGTCATCGGGGCCGGGAAGCAGGTGGTCGGAACGCAGGTAGCCATAGCCCTC
>JACPWV010000107.1 GCA_016196905.1 Chloroflexota bacterium
GCAGGAGATGAGATCATCGATCTGGGCGGGCGGGCGGTGATCCCGGGGATGATCGACTCGCACATCCATTTTCTCGATTACGCACTGAGCCTGGGACAGGTCGATTTGAGCGGGGCGATGACGCTGGAGGCCGCCTTGGAGCGGGTGGCGGCACAGGCGGTGCAGCTCTCACCAGGCGAGTGGATTCGCGGCGGGGGCTGGGATCAAAACCTGTGGGGTGGCTGGCCCCACCGCCGCGAGTTGGATCGCGTCGCTCCGGACAACCCGGTGGCTCTGGATCGCAAGGACGGTCACGTCTTATGGGCCAACAGCGCTGCGCTGCGCCTGGCGGGGATCGATGGCGCTACCCCGGATCCCCCCGGAGGCGAGATCCTGCGTGACCATGAGAGCCAGCCCAGCGGCATCCTCAAGGAGCGCGCTCGCGAGCTGCTGTATCCACATTTGCCGCTGCTCGATGCGCCAAGTCGTCAGGCGGCTTTGCGCCGGGCCATTCCCCTGGCCCATCGCTTGGGGTTGACCGGCATCCACACCTTGGCCGGGGTCGACTCCGAGGACGACCCTGCTCCCCTTTTCGATTACGGTGCCCTTCTCGAAGAAGACGCGCTGGACTTAAGAGTCTGGGTGGTGCTTCCAGCCAGGGCATGGCCGGAGATCACCGCTCTGGGGCTGCGCTCCGGCTTGGGCGACCCGCGGCTGCGTTTCGGCGGGATCAAGATCTTCGCCGACGGGACGCTGGGCTCGCAAACCGCGGACATGTTGGAGCCCTTCGAGGAGCAGCCTCGCAACCGGGGCATCCAGGTCACGCCCCAGGATCAATTAGAGTCTTTGGTACGCGAGGCCTCGCGTGCTGGCGTTGCCTGCGCGGTGCATTGTATTGGTGATCGCGCCGTGCGCCGAGCCTTGGGCGCTTTCGAAAAAGCTCGTCGCCTGGAACCGAACAGCGCCCGGATAAGGCATCGCCTCGAGCATGCGCAGATCGTCCATCCCCAGGATATGCCTCGCTGGGCCAGCTTGGGAGTGATCGCCTCCATGCAGCCCATCCACGCGGTCTCCGATATGTCCATCGCCGACCGTTACTGGGGGGCGCGCTCCCAACACGCTTATGCGTGGAGATCGCTCCTAGCGGCGGGGGCTCGATTGGCCTTCGGCTCGGACGCGCCGGTGGAGAATGTGAATCCCTTGCTGGGCATCCATGCCGCGGTGACCCGCCAGCGGGTAGATGGCTACCCCGAGGGAGGCTGGCATCCCCAGGAGCGCCTAGGTGTTTCGGAGGCCGTCTATGGCTACACCCTGGGGGCCGCCTATGCCTCGGGCGAAGAAGGCCTCAAAGGCAGCCTGGCCCCAGGCAAGCTGGCCGATTTGGCGGTTCTCTCCGCAGATATCTTTCGCATTTCGGCAGCCGAGATCGCCACCACCCGGGTGGTCATGACCGTCTTCGATGGCCGCAGCGTTTATCGCGGGGAGGATATGGATTGATGCGCGCCGCCCTGGTCCTCCTGGTGGGAGTGGTGGCGGTGTCTTTCGCCTCTATCTTCATCCGCTGGGCGGAGGCGCCGCCGCTGGTCATCGCCACCTATCGCTTAGTCCTGGCCTCGTTGGTGGTGGCTCCCGCTGCGCTGTGGCGAAATCGCAGCGAGTGGACAAAACTCCAGCGGGGGGATCTGATCTTGGCCGCCATAGCGGGCGTCTTTCTCAGTGCGCACTTTGCATTATGGATCGCCTCCCTGGCGCACACCAGCGTGGTCAACTCGGTGGTCCTGGTCGCCACCAGCCCCCTCTTCGTCGCTTTGGGCTCGCATCTTTTGGGGCTCGATCGCCTGACCCGCTGGATGGTGGGCGGGCTGGTCTTGGCCCTGGCCGGCGGGGTAGCCATCGGCGGCGGGGAGGGCAGCTCTGCGCTGCGAGGGAATCTGCTCGCTTTGGGAGGCGCGCTGATGGCCGCGGGATATCTCATGATCGGCCGCCGGATTCGCCGCCGTGTCTCGCTGCTCACCTACATCGCGCTGGTGTACTCCATCGCCGCGGGGGTCAGCTTGGTCCTGGTCGCGGCTACCCAGCGTTCCCTGATCGGTTACTCGCCCAATACCTATCTCATGTTCGTGCTTTTGGCTCTGGTCCCCCAAGTCATCGGCCATTCTGCCTTCAACTGGGCTCTGGGATACCTCTCCGCGCCCTTCGTCAGCCTGACTGTTGTGGGGGAACCCATCGGGGCCACGCTTTTGGCCGCCTTGTTGTTGGGCGAGATTCCTAGCGTAGTCAAGTTATTAGGGGGTGCGCTGATCCTGGCCGGGGTCTACCTGGCCTGGCGGGGCGAGTGGGGGAGCCGGCCGGCGCTATCCGTGGCCAAGGCGGGGTAACAACCGTGCGCGTGAACGGACATCGAATCGAACATTTATTGTTCGACTTGGATGAGACCCTTTACTTGCCGGAGACGGGTTTGATGGCGACCATCAGCCAGCGCATTAATAACTACATGCGCGATCGGCTGAGGATGGACCCCGCTACGGTGGATCGACTGCGGCGCGACTATTATCAGCGCTACGGCACAACCAGCCGCGGGCTGTATCTCCACCAGGGGATCGATTTGGAGGATTACCTGACCTTCGTCCACGATGTCGCCTTGGAGGAGTACCTCGCTGTGGATCAACGGCTGCGCCGGGTCCTGACCCGGCTTCCCGGGCAGAAGGTCATCTTCACCAACTCGCCCGTCGAGCATGCCCAGCGCGTCCTGCGGGCGCTGGGGGTGGAGGATTGCTTCGATCATATTTACGATATCCGTTTCTTGGATTACATCCACAAGCCCGATCCGCGCGCTTACCAAAAGGCCCTTGACGGCCTGGGAACAGGCGGCGGGGACTGCCTGCTGCTCGATGATGTGGTGCGCAACTTGCTGCCCGGGAAGGCGCTGGGGATGGTCACCGTGCTGGTCAGCCCTGTCCCGCTGGAGGATTCCGTGGGCGCATCGGGACAAGCAGCGGAACACCATCCCGATGGGGTCGACTTCGTCATTCCGCGAGTCACGGAGTTGGAACGGGTCATGGAGGCGCCGTGAAGCTGGTGAGCTTGGTCGAGGCCGCCTCGCTGGTGCGCTCAGGAGACACCCTAGCCTTGGGAGGGATGACGCTCTATCGCCGGCCGGTGGGCTTCGTCCGACAATTGATCCGCGTCGGCCTGCACGACCTCACCCTATTGAGCCTGACCGCTGGATATGAGAGCGACCTGCTCGTGGGTGCGGGCTGCGCGAACCGGGTGCGCACCTGCTATTTTGGCCTGGAGATCTTCGGGCTGGCGCCTATGTTCACCGCCCTGGCCCCCCAGCTGGAGATCGTCGAGGAGACGGAGAGCTCCATCGCCTTCGGGCTGCGGGCGGCCATGAGCGGGCTCAGTTTTATGCCCGCACGAGCCTGGATACACACGGATCTGCTCAAGGTGCGGCCGGATGTGCGCACCCTGGTCAGCCCCTATAGCGATGAGACCTACGTGGCCTTCCCGGCCCTGGTGCCCGATGTGGCCGTCATCCATGTAGCTTGGGCGGATCCAGAGGGCAATGCCATCTTGGGGGGGAACTGGGCGCTGGATCGCGAGCTGGCGGTGGTGGCGGAGAGGGTGATCCTGACCGCCGAGGAGGTGCGCGAGAGCCTGGAAGGGGAGATCGACATTTTCTCTTTGAGCGTGGATGCCGTAGTCCACCTGCCGGGCGGGGCTGTACCCACTTCTTGCTACCCTCATTACCGC
>JACPWV010000102.1 GCA_016196905.1 Chloroflexota bacterium
CCGTGGCCGCCGCCTGCTCGGCCAAGCGCTCCAAAACCCACAGGCCGGCTAAGGCATCCGCCACCGCCGCCCCCCCGATGCCCGCCGTGCCCAGAGAGACGTGCATCGCCCGCCCGGCTTCCGCCGCTTGGCTGGCATAGTCATTCAGTCGCTGAAAGGCGATCAGCGGCCTGGTGAGTGGCCGCCGGCCCAGGCGCACCTGGCGATGCGTCAGCAGGAAGAGGGCTAGTGCGGCCAGAAAGACGGCCAGCGCCAGGCTTTGCTCGAAACCCAGGCTGCTTAGAAGATCATCCATGGCCCATCAGCGGGCAGGGGGCTCACTCAATCGCTTTAAGAGCCGATCGAGGTTGGCCCGGTCTTCTAACAAAACCCGATATTCCTCCAGTTTCGGGTTATCCCAATATGGCTGTAAGGCGAGCAGCAGTTGGCTAGCCAGGAAGGCCAAGGGGCGGTGGGATTCCAGGAGGAGATGACCCGCGCCTTCTAACCCTCTGGCCTGGAGTTGGCGGGCCAGGTCGTCGAGCAACTCATCCCGGCGCTGAGGAGTGAGCATGATCGTTTTTGGAGCGTCGATCTCAAGAACGCCTAAGATGCGACTTGGGTTGAAGCGTTTCAAGTATAGCACGCGCTCCAGGGCCTGACAAGACCGCCGAAAGTACCCCACCTCGCCTCTCTGGACAAAGGCCTGCGGATGGACTAGAATGGGGTGGACCATCCCCATGGAAACTTTGGAATCCCTCCATCACCAAGTGCGCGTCTGTCAATGGTGCATCCTCTCCCAATCCCGGAAGAACGCCGTCCCGGGGGAGGGGCCAGAACGTGCCGACATCATGTTCATCGGCGAGGGGCCGGGCTTCCACGAGGACCAGCAAGGGAGGCCCTTCGTGGGACCGGCTGGCCAGTTTCTCAACGAGCTGCTGGCGAGCATCGGGCTGCGCCGCGAGCAGGTGTACATCACCAACGTGGTCAAATGTCGACCGCCTGGCAACCGCGATCCGCAACCCGAGGAGATCCACGCTTGCCGGCCCTACCTGGAGCGTCAGATCCAGCTGATCCAGCCCAAATTGATCGTGACCCTGGGGCGGCATTCCATGGCCTGGTTCTTCCCCAACGCGCAGATCTCCAAGATCCGCGGCCAGCCCAAAAAGATCGGGGGGATCATCTACTTTCCGATGTATCATCCCGCAGCGGCCCTCCACCAACCCAAGTGGCGGCGGGTAATCGAAGAGGATTTCAAACGCATCCCTCAGTTGCTGAGGGAGATCGAGCGCCTAGTCGAAGAGGAACCCTCGGCTCCTACCCGGGCCGAGCAGCTGGGCCTCTTCTAGGCGCCCTCCCGATGACACGGCCCCGAACGGCTTGTCCTCTACACGCCATCCCTCCCTCGAATTGACCGCGCTGCGCGCTGGGTTTCCCTCTGCTCTGAGGACCCCGAACCGACCCTCGCGCGGGCCCCTGGGGAAAAAACCTCGCTGCTCACGGCGAGATGCCGGTTGCTCGGCCTGGGCTTTTGCGCTATAATGGCCGCGGTTCTCAACCGTTCCGACTTTCAGCAGGGGGGAGGAGAAAGGGGGTGGGAATCCACCACAATCCGCAAAGAGGAGAGAGCCTGCCAACCCAAACTCTGTGAGGAGGAAAAGGAGAATGTACAAACGAATCGGATGGACCATGCTGCTGACCGTGTTGGCGGCGCTGGCGGTGGCCTGCCAACCGCCGCCCCCCGCGGGAGCTGGCCTCAAGATCGGCCAGGTGACCGATGTGGGGGGGATCGACGACCGCTCCTTCAACGCCAGCGCCTGGGCCGGGGTGCAGCGTGCCATCGATGACTACGGCGTGGAGGGGCAATACTTGGAGTCCAACGCCCCGGCGGACTACCAAGCGAACATCCAAGCCTTCCTGGATCAAGACTACGACCTGATCATCACCGTCGGCTTCCTGTTGGGCGAGGATACCCAAGTCGCGGCCGAGGCCAACCGGGACACCAAGTTCGCCATCGTGGACTTCTGCTACGACCCGGCCGTTCCCAACATCCAGTGCATCCTCTTCAATACGGACCAGGCGGCCTTCCTGGCCGGCTATTTGGCCGCGGGGGTGACCCAGACCGGCAAGGTGGGCACCTTCGGCGGCATCCCCATCCCGCCGGTGACCATCTTCATGGACGGCTTCCTGGCCGGCGTGCGCTACTACAACCAGCAAAAAGGGACCCAGGTAGAGGTCCTAGGTTGGGACGGCGAGAACGGGCTGTTCACCAACAACTTCGAGAGCCTGGATGACGGGCGCACCTTCGCCGAGAACCTGATGGACGAGGGGGCGGATATCATTCTGCCCGTGGCCGGCCCGGTGGGTTTGGGTTCGGCGGAGGCGATCCGCGCTCGCGGCGGCGCTTGGCTCATCGGGGTGGACACCGACTGGTTCGTCTCCGCCCCGGAGTACCAGGACATCTACCTGACCAGCATCATGAAGCAGATCGACAACGCCGTCTATGCCGTCTCCCAGGCGGTGGTGGAGGGGACCTACGACGCCTCCACCCCTTACTTCGGAACCCTGGCTAATGCGGGGGTGGGCATCGCTCCCTTCCACATGGCCGAGGACGTCGTCCCCGCCGAGCTGAAGGCCGAGTTGGACCAGATCGCGCAGGGGGTCATCAACGGCACCCTCAGCATCGACCCTGACGATTATCCGGCCTGAGGACTCGCGTAACGCCACACAAAAAGGGGCCCCCAACCCATCGGGGCCCCTTTTTCGTTTCCGGGTTGACTTCCAGCCGGGGGGCACTAGAATACAGGTGGAGTAGAAGAAGTGGCTCTGGCACTGGAGGCCCGCAGCATCACCAAGAGCTTTCCCGGCGTGGTGGCCAACGACCACGTCGATTTCGCTCTGGGGGTGGGGGAGATCCACGCCCTGTTGGGCGAGAACGGGGCGGGGAAGACCACCCTGATGAATATCCTCTACGGCCTGTGGCAGCCCGACGCCGGAGAGATCCACGTCAAGGGCGAGCGAGTCCAGTTCCGGGATCCCTCGGATGCCATCTCCCGCGGCATCGGCATGCTCCACCAGCACTTCATGCTGGTCCCCGTCCTCAGCGTGGCCGAGAACATCATGCTGGGTAGGGAATCCATGCTGGCGGGAGTTTTCCTCGATCGGGCCCGGGTGATCAAGAGGATCGAGGAGCTCTCCCGAAACTTTGGATTGGAGGTGGATCCGCGCGCCTCGGTGAAGGATCTCTCGGTCGGGATTCAGCAGCGGGTGGAGATCCTAAAGATCCTCTATCGCCAGGCGGACATCCTCATTTTGGACGAGCCCACCGCAGTGTTGACCCCCCAGGAGGCAGAAGAGTTATTCAAAATCATGCGCAACCTCGCCCAACAGGGGAAATCGATTGTGTTCATCACCCACAAACTCAAGGAGGTTATGGCCGTCGCTGATCGGATCACCGTCCTGCGCGCGGGCCAGGTGGTGGGCACCACCCAGCCCCGCGAGACCTCGGAGCGCCGTTTGGCAGCCATGATGGTCGGCCGCGAGGTGATCTTGAGCGTGGAGAGAAAACCCGCCCAACCCGGGGAGGTGGTGCTGGAGGTGCGCGACCTGCACGCCCTCAGCGATCGCCTCACCCCGGCCTTGAACAGCGTCTCCTTGGAAGTGCGCGCAGGGGAGATCCTGGGGGTCGGCGGGGTGCAGGGCAACGGCCAGACCGAACTGGTGGAGACCATCACCGGCCTCCGGCCGGTGGCCAGTGGGCAGATCCGCATCCTGGGCCAGGAGATGACCAACGCCTCGCCCCGGCAGATCTTGGAGAGCGGCACGGCCCACATTCCGGAGGATCGCCAGGAGGACGGGCTGGTGCTCCCCTTTCCGGTCCACGACAATTTGGTTCTCAATACATACTATATCCCCCCCTATGCCCATGGCTTGACCCTGCAAGAGAAGGCCACGATCGCCACGGCAGAGCAACTGGTCACCCGCTTCGATGTGCGCACGCCCAGCGTGTTCGTCCCGGTGGCCACCCTCTCGGGAGGGAACCAACAGAAGGTCATCGTGGCCCGCGAACTCTCCCGGCCCATCCGACTGCTCATCGCCGCCCAGCCCACCCGCGGGTTGGACGTGGGTTCCATCGAGTATATCCATCAGCGCCTGGTGGAGAAGCGCGATCAGGGCTGTGCCGTCCTCTTGGTCTCCACCGAGCTGGACGAGATCCTATCGCTCTCCGACCGAATCGCGGTGATGTTCCAGGGCCGGATCGTGGCGACACTGGACGCCAGCCAGGCCACCCGCGAGAAACTGGGGCTCTTGATGGCCGGGGGCCACCCGGGATAGAGGAGGCGCCGTGGACGACGCCCAGCTGGAAGCTCCCACGTTGGAAAAGGCCCCTGGCTTTGTCGCTCGGCGTTGGCCCCCCCTGCGCAGGCTACTGCGGCCTTTGAGGCTCCCTAGCCTTGCCATCGCTACCGCCCTGATGGTGGGAGCGCTTTTCATCATCGTGACCGACGAGGAGGACTGCGCGGTCAAGGACTACGCGTACTTCGATCCCACGAAGGTCAACGACCCGATGTATAACCAATACTGGGAGGACGCGCCGGGGATGCCGGGCG
>JACPWV010000104.1 GCA_016196905.1 Chloroflexota bacterium
CACCGTGCGGCTCGCGAGCTCAGGCATCGTCGGATCCGGGATGTCGAACTGCGCCTCGAGGATGATCGTGTCGGCGACCCCGTTGCCTAGCGCCTGCCGGATGTCCCAGAGCGCGCGCGACCAGATCTGCCCGTCGTGGTGGACCCGGCCGTTCAGGTCCTCCGGGTAGTGGAGGTTCGTGTCGACGCGCCGCAGGCAGTGCGGGACGGTCGTGGTGTACGAGACCGAGTCCCAGTCGGCGACGCAGGGCGCGTCGGGGGTGGGCGAGATCATGTTGCTGACCGTGACCGCCCAGTAGTCGGCGAACCCCTCGCCGATCGACCGAGCCTCGATCGAGAAGCCGAAGCCGTGGGGCGTCTGCTGGGCATCCTGGATCGCGTGGCCGTACTCGTGGAGGATCACCTCCGCGTCCTCGGCGTCGTCGACGCCGCCCTTGCCAAAGCGCAGCAGGTCCTTCTTGTCCCACGAGAACGAGTTGTCGAGGCCCCACTGGTTGATGCGGATGTCCTGCGGCTCCATGTTGATCGGACGCAGCGTGGTCCCGAAGCCGAGGCTTTGGATGTACTTCTGCGACTCGGTCACCCAGTAGTAGGCCATCACCTGCTCGAACTCATCCTGCGAGCGGTTGTACTCGAAGGTGTTCGTCGGCGAGTAAGCCGGGTTTCCCGTCTCGCTGACGATCTCCGCCCAGTCGCCGCGTAGGAAGCCGCTGCCGTCGAGATTGGTGAGCGTGACGATGTGGTACGCCGGTTGCAGCTCGGCGTAGTCGGCATCCTTCTGGTCGGTGAGATTCTGGTTCTGCAGCTCGGCAACCGGGTTGGGCAAAAAGACGCGTCCGGTGCCGGTGTTGGTACCGGGTCCGGGTTTATCGGCGATGGCCGCTGGGACGAGCACCGCGAGGAAAGCGAGCGTGCAGACGGTGGCTCGAGTAATGAGACGACTATTCATAGGAAACCTCCTCCGCAGAATTTTTTTTATGCAGATGATACCCAGTCTAAGTGCGAGTTGTGAATGTGTCAAGTGAAGCAGCGCAGACGAGTTCATTGCAGTTTGAAGACGCGAGGGCTTTATCATAAGGCATTGCCATCCGTGCCTTGTCCTATGCCTAGGAAAATGCTATAATTTTCACAAACCCTGACTAGGAGGACTTTATGCGATTCAAGGCGCTCGTGTTGGTGGCACTCTCCGTGGCGACGATGCTTTTAGTGGCAGCCTGTGGTGGCCCCCCTCCTCCCACTCCCCCGCGTGACATTCCGGTGAGCGCTGGCGACTTCTTTTTCGCACCCAGCGAGTTCACGCTTAAGGCGGGGGAGAAGGTGCGCTTCCTCGTCACCAACGATGGCGCCGTCGATCACACCTTCCACGTCCTTCTGGATGGGGAGGAACAGGGGATCGATGTGCCGGTGGGGGCAGGGAACGTGCCCTTTGAATTCAGCGCTCCGCAGGCAGGTACCTATGAGGTCATCTGCGTTGTTCCTGGCCACAAAGAGCTGGGGATGGTGGCTAGCCTGGTTGTGGAATAATTCCAGTGCGCGTATGAAAGAAGGACGAGGCTTTTATGACCCTCGTCCTTTCTTGTTTTCGAGGTATGCTTATGTTCGATAGAAATCACCTCGACGATCCTGCCGTGGGCAGGCCGATATGGACGCTCGTTCTATAAATCAAATCCGACTGCGATCATCCAGCGAATCGACCTAGAAACGCACCTTTTTTGCCCAGCCGCTGAGGGCACGGTATAATGGAAAACGAACCTATGCACGAGGAACCGCACGAATCGTCAGGGGACGAGCTGCTCCTGCCCACTCAACTGCCCGCGGACCATCGCTCGGGCTTCGTGGCGGTGGTGGGGAAGCCCAACGTGGGGAAGTCCACCTTGATCAACGCCTACATAGGCTACAAGGTGGCTATCGTCTCCCCTAAGCCCCAGACCACCCGCCGACGCATCGAAGGCATCCTCACCCTGCCCCAGGCCCAGATCGTCTTTATCGATACGCCAGGCATCCACAAGCCCCAACACAAGCTAGGCGAGTATATGCTGGAGGTGGCCCAGCGTGCCGTGCGCGGGGTGGACCTGATCCTGTGGATGGCGGATGTTTCCCAGCCGCCGAGCGAAGAGGACGTTCAGATCGCCCAGCTTCTCACCGAGAAGGTGCCGGCGCCCATCATCCTGGCCCTCAACAAGATGGATCTGCTCCCGCCTGACAAGGTGATGCCCCACAGCGAGGCCTATTTCGCTCTTTTGAAAGCCGATGACTGGATGATGGTCTCCGCCACCCGTGGGGACAATCGAGACAAATTATTGGAAATGGTCATCGCCCGCCTGCCTCCTGGTCCGCAGTACTACCCCTCTGAACAATTCACCGACCAAGATGAACGCACCTTGGTCGCCGAGCTGATTTGGGAGGCGGCGCTCCATCACCTGCAAAAAGAAGTGCCCTATGGAGTGGCGGTCGTGATCGAGGAGTACTCCGAGCGTCGCGAGAACCTGGTTCACATCGCGGCCACCGTCTATGTCGAGAAGACCACCCATAAGGGGATCGTCTTGGGCCGGGGTGGGGGCATGATCAAGCGCATCGGACAGGCCGCCCGGCGCGAGATCGAGCGGCTGCTGGGCCGCCAGGTTTACCTGGAGCTGTGGGTCAAGGTGCGCCCGCGTTGGCGCAAGGACGAGGTCGCTTTACGTTCGCTGGGCTTCGCCCTCCCCGAGGAGTCTTGAGGGATGGCCACCGTCCTGGCCCTCTTCGATTTCGACGGGACCCTCTATCAGGGTCGCGTGTGGCGCACCCTCGTCGATTATTTCCGCCAGCGCGGTGAGCGTCGCGGGTTCCTTGGGCGTTTCAGCCTCACCCATTGGTTGCAGTGGTACCTAACCAAGCTGCATCTGTACGATCGCGAACGCTTCGTGATGGACTGGATGAAGGACCTGGCTGGGATCTTCTCCGGGCTGAGTCAGGAACAGGTCAGCCAGATCTTTGCCTGGATCCTGGAGAACGATATCGCCCCCAACCTGAACCCGAGGATCGTGGAGCGGATCGCCCAGCATCGCGCCCAGGGGCACACCACCCTGCTGATCTCGGGCAGTTACCAGCAGCTGTTGGACCCCTTCGCCTCGACCTATGGGTTCGATGCCGCCCTGGGCACGCCCCTGGAATTTCTCGATGGACGAGCCACCGGTCGCATCGCCATGCCGGTCTGCATGGGCCCCGAAAAGGGTCGCCGGCTGGAGACTTGGGTCCGCGAACGGGGGCTGGAAGTCGATTTCGAGGGCAGCTATGCCTATGTGGATAGTCTCTTCGATGTCGATCTGGCCGGGCGGGTAGGGCATCCCATCGTTGTCGCTCCGGAGGACCAGAAGATGCGTACGCTGGCCCTCGCGCGCGGCTGGCCCCTCATCGACTGATTAGGGTCCCATAACAAGCCCCCATGCTTTTTTGAATCCTGAAGGGGATCGAATTCGAATCCAAGCTGGTGATTACCACCCAATTCCAGCCTAAGGAGCGAAAGCACTAGCCAAAAGTTTGCCATCCAGTCGATCGAAATCGCCAGGTACCTAGAGCGGATATGGAATCGAGCGATCCCGCAATCGAATAAGGAGGTACTGCATGCCGGTGCGTTTAGATCCCGAAGGCGCTGAGCTCGCAGCCCTGCGCCGACTCGCCAACTTCCGTGGCAAGCGCGTGCTGGAGATCGGTTGCGGAGACGGGCGCCTGACCTGGCGCTACGCGGCCGAGGCCGCCCAAGTGGTGGGCATCGACCCCCTGGAGGAGGAGATCGGGTGGGCGCGCCGCCACACGCCCAAGTCGCTCAAAGGCCGGGTTCGCTTCGAGGTCAGCCAGGCGGAGGAATTGAAGTTCCCCGATGATTCTTTCGATATCGTGCTCTACGCCTGGTCGCTCTGATGAATCGAGCCTAAGGGCACCGTGCGTGCCCTCGATGAGTCTGGGCGAGTATTGATCCCGCAGGGCCTGATCATCGATCTCCACCCGAGCGTTGATCAGGCGCAGGTGATCTGCGACTTGGCCGGACGGCGCGTGGTGGCGGGGCCGCTGCACCGTTACGTGGACGATATCCGCGACGCCGAACGCATCCTGC
>JACPWV010000105.1 GCA_016196905.1 Chloroflexota bacterium
GGCTCAACTCTCGGGACTCTCCTCGGCGGTGGCCTTCAATTTGGGGATCGCGCTGCTCTTCGCCCTCACCGCCAGCGGAGCCTTCAGCCTAGCTTACAATTTGGCGGTCGTGGGGGGAGGCGAATGGGGTGCCGGCCTGAGTTACGGGTTGCTGGGAAGCGCTGGGGTGGTTCTCATCGGCAACCTCGAAGCGATCTTCGAGGTGCTGCACAACCTGCCGGGGGTGCTCCCCGACGCCTTTTGGGCCTGGCTGGATGTTAAGAACCTGGCGACCGCGCCGGTTAGCGGCCCGGGCATCCCCACTGATCACTGGTGGTGGTGGCGCGCCTCCCGCGTGATCCACGATGTGGTGGGTGGGCAGTCCCTGGAGGTCATCGACGAGTTCCCCTTCTTCAGTTTTTTGCTGGGTGATATGCATCCCCACGTCTTGGCGCTGCCCTTCGTGTTCGTCGCCCTGAGCCTGGCTTTTCAGATCTTCTTGTCAGGGCGCGAGAGGTTGGACCGCATCGAGCTCGTCAGCCTGTCGCTGGTCATCGGTGGCTTGGGGTTCCTGAATAGTTGGGACCTGCCCACCTATGGCTCGATCACCGTTCTGGCCTACGCATTGGGCCGGTGGATTTCGGGTGAGCATTCGACTGGTCGTTGGATTAGCGAGGTGCTTCGCTTCGCCGTGGTCTTGTTCGCCCTCAGTATGTTCTTTTACTTGCCCTTTTGGATCAGTTTTCGCTCGCAAGCCAGCGGGTTGCTGCCAGTCCTCTTTGTGAAGACGCGCCTGCATCAGTACCTGATCATGTTGGGGCTCTTCATCTATGTGGGGTTGGGGTTCATGATCGCCCGCGGAGCCGAGCTGCGCGCAGCGCTGGGCGATGCCTGGGCGCGGCGCACGCTGGGCCAGGCCGCCAGGGTATCCCTAGGCCTGCTGATCGTCCCCCCCGTCGTGGCCCTGGTCCTCATCGGGCTGGTCGCCCTGGACGCTGGCCGCCGCGCCGTGATCCTGGAGCAGTTAGATCGCGTGGCCAGCCTGGTCCCGCCGGAGATCGCTGTGGCGGCACGCCAGACCGACTTCTTGGCAATCGCCAACAAAGCCTGGCTGGAGCCTCTGCTGAAGCACCCTTGGCTCAGCCTGCTTCTGGCCACGTTCTTGGGCATGGCCTTCTTCTCGGTACGCGGATCGTGGCAGCGGATGGGCCTGCCGACGGGATCCCCACCAACAAGGAATCAGGAGGCGAGCAGCGTGAATCGTGAATCGAGCGCCCTCTTCGCCACGCTGCTCCTGGCGGTCGGCCTGGGCCTCACTCTGCTCAGCGAGCTGTTTTACATTCAAGATGTCTTCGGGACGCGCATGAACACCGTCTTCAAGCTCTATTATCAAGCCTGGGTGTTGTTGGCGCTGGCGGCGAGCTACGGCCTATATTATGTGCGTCAGCGAATCACTTTGGCCGGCCGAGTCGTTCGTCGGCTGGGTACTGCCTGGTCGGGTGGAGTTGCGCTTCTGTTGGCCTCCAGCCTGATCTATCCCGGGCTGTCGATTCCCGCCAAGACGGCTTCTTCCTCGACGAAGCCCAGGTTAGATGGGATGGCGTTCCTGGGCGCAGCGCGTCCGGACGATTATGAGGCGATTCAATGGCTAAGGGCGAACCTCGATGGGGCGCCGGTGATCTTGGAGGCCACCGGCGGCGAATACAGCGAATACGGGCGGGTCTCGGCCTACACCGGGCTGCCCACCCTCCTGGGCTGGTACGGCCACGAGCTGCAATGGGGGCGCAACGCCGAGCAGCTGGCGGGCCGGGAGCCGGCTATCGATCGCATCTACACCAGCCCGGATGTGGCGGAGGTGGTCGATCTGCTGGAGCGCTATCAGATCGAATACATCTACGTGGGCTCGCTGGAAATTGACAAATACGGCCGGCAGGCCCGCGATCGCTTTCGTGGCCTGCTCGACGTCATCTACGAAAGCCGTGGGGTGATCATCTACGCTACAGGACACACGTAGCGTGTGCCCTCCTCGATGGTCAGGCGGGTAGGTGAAAGATGGAGATGAGTGAAGGCGTGCGCGGGCAGATAGACCGTGCCCTCACCCCTGCTGCGCACCTTGCACTGGCTCCCTATCCTGAGTCCCGACCTGTGCCGGCGCGGGACATCACCCAGTCACTCACGGTCGAGGTGGGCTTGTACGGTCTGCTGGCCCTGCTCGGCCTGGCGATGCGAATTTGGGATCTAGGCGCTCTACCCTTGAGTCGCCCGGAGGCCGAGGTGGCCCACCAGGCTTGGCTCACTTATCGGGGCCTGGGGGGCAGCCCCATCGGCCACAGCCCGCTGTTATTCAACATCTTGCAAATGCTCTATTGGGTGTTCGGCTCCAGCGATACCGCGGTCCGGCTGGTCCCCGCCCTGGCGGGGAGTGGGCTGGTGATTCTCCCCGCGTTGTTGCGGTCAGAATTGGGTCGCTGGGGCGCGTTGTTCGCTGCCGCCTATGCGGCTCTCTCTCCGAGCCTGGTCTTCTTCTCCCGGCAGGCCTCGGGGGAGAGCTTGGCCCTGCTGGGAACGCTGGCTCTTCTGGCAGCAGCCTGGCGCTACGCCAACTCCCGGCGGCCCGGCGAGCTCTACCTGGCCGCCGGAGCGTTGGCTGTGGCGCTCCTCTCTGGCCCGGCGATCTATCTCAGCCTGTCCATCTGGGCCATCTGGCTGGCAGGGCTGGTGCTGATCCGCCGGCTGCGAGGTGAGAGGGCGATAGGGGCTGAGCGCCCCGACCAGGTCGGGATGCAGGGCATCGGTTTCGACGTTCAGTTGGGCAAGGCACACAGTCACGCATTAATCCTCCTGGCTGGCATGCTGGTATTGCTCTCCACTGGCGCTTTGGCGGTCCCCGCGGGGCTGCAGGCGGCCTTGGAACTCATCCCTTTATCCCTCTCGGCGGAGGTCGGCCCAGGCCCGCTCGAGCTCTTGTTGACCTATGAGCCAGCCGCGTTTCTCCTGGGGCTGATCGGACTGGGGATGAGTTTGGCGCGGCGCCCGCCTCAGGCGGGGTCCCTGTTGATGTCCCTGTGGTTTGTGGCGGGAACGGCGCTATACTCCTTGGCGCTGGGCGGGGCCTCGGCGACGCCCCATCTCCTTCTCCCACTTATACTTCTGTCGGCCCTACCGGTGGAGTGGGTCTTGTCCAGGCTGGGGAGCGAGGAGTTCTGGCTGCGCGAGGGTCTTTTCGTCCTTCTCTCGACCTTGGCCTGGGTTTTTCTTCTGTTCCAAGGGGCGCGCTACTCCCTCTTCGAGGAGTTGGGCTCCCTGGTGCTAGGAGCGGTGGCCCTCGGGTTCCTGCTCAGCCTCTTCGCGCTGTTTGGAGTATGGAAGGGCTGGGCCAGGGCGGCGCGAGCCTTCCTCCTGTTCCTGCTCATCGCCCTGGGCGGGCTGACCGTGAGAGCGAGTTGGATGCTCAACCAGACCTGGGATCCCAGCCTGGGGGAGTTATTGCGCCCGGTAGCGACCTCGCCCGATGTGCGCCAGTTGTTGACCGACCTGGAGATGGCCTCCAACCTGCGCACCGGCCAACGGCATGCCCTAGAGATCGCGGTGGGAGTCGATGATCCGCGGCTGCGCTGGTATATGCGCGAGTTCGAGAACGTCGGCTTCGGGCAAGCCTCCGCGAGCCCGGCGACTATCAGCGAGCTGGGCCAGGAACCAGGGTCGGCGGGCTATTTGGGACAACGCTACCGGCTGGAATACGCCTGGGGACCCCTGGACGGGGGTTGGGCCGACTGGGCCCGCTTGTACCTGTATCGCCAGGCGCCGGTGCGCCCCCAGGGCCGCGATGTGATGCTCTGGTTACTCAAATCTTCGGCGGGACAATGAGGGGATAGGATGGAACGGACCTGGGAGCAGCCGCGCACTTCGTTTCTGGATCACCCCCTTCTGACTCGGGTGGCCTGGAACGGGGAGATGGTGCTTTACGCGGTGCTGGTGTTGATCTCCATCGCGACGCGTTTTTGGGACCTGGGCTTCCGCGCCCTTCACCATGACGAGAGCATGCACGCCTACTATGCCTGGGAGTTGTACCGCGGGCAAGGTTTTATCCACAACCCTCTCCTGCACGGGCCTTTCCAATTTGAAATCACCGCGCTGGTCTATTTCCTCTTGGGCGACAGCGATTACACCGCGCGCGTGGCTCCCGCCCTTTTCGGAGTAGCCCTGGTCATCCTGCCCTCTTTTTTGCGTTCCTGGATGGGCAGAACGGGCGCCTTGGCTACCGCGGCCCTCTTCGCCATCTCGCCCGTTTTTCTGTACTACTCGCGCTTCATCCGCGAAGATATCTTCTCCGCTTTCTGGGAGCTCACCCTCTTCGTAGCCCTGCTCGCCTATGTGGGACGGGGTAGAGATCGCTACCTGTATCTGGCCGTCCTGGCCCTTTCCCTGTTGTACTCGACCAAGGAAGTCTCCTTCATCTTAACTTTCATCTTCGGGAGTTTCCTCTGGTTGGCCCTCGCCTGGCGAGCCTGGGGCCGAACCCAGACCCAGGCCCTTGGGTCGATCCTGCTCCTGCCCCTGCTTCCCTTCTTTGAATTGGCTCGGCGTTTGAGCGGTGGCCAGCGCGGTGGCCTGACAGAGGTCGATGCGCGCCTGCAGGACCTCATAATGGCCATCGGCACCCTCGCTTTCCCTCTGGCCTCGGCGCTGGTGATCACCCTCCTGGGCGGCGACCCCCTGGATTACCGCTCTCAGGGACTTATCGGGTCGGCCATCGTGGTGTTCGTCATGATCGCCCTGGCGTCAGGGGTGGGGGCCCTGTGGGATGGGCGACGCTGGGCGATCTGCGCGGCGCTCTTCTATGGCGTGTTTTTCCTGCTGCATACGACCTTCCTCACTAACATGGCCGGGATTGCGAGCGGCTTAGTGGGGTCGCTGGGCTATTGGCTTGCGCAGCAGGGCGTGGGCCGAGGCAACCAGCCCTGGTATTACTATTTCGTCCTCTTGAGTTTGTACGAGTTCCTCCCCTTATCCCTTGCTCTCTTGGGCGCAGCTCGAGCCTGGCGGGGTCAGGTCAAACCGACGCTCGTTTCCGATTCAGGAGCCGGCCCCATCGAGGATAGCCAGGCCGAGGATCCCGGTATGTTCACGCGTCGCCTGCTCATTCCCTTCCTGGCCTACTGGACCGTTGGCAACCTGGCCATCTACAGTTGGGCGGGGGAGAAGATGCCCTGGCTCAGCCTCCACGTTGCGCTGCCCATCGTCTTGTGGGGCGGGCACACCCTGGGGGTGCTGATCGAGGAGACTGATTGGACCTCACTGAGAGAGGGCCGTGCCTGGTGGCCGGCCCTGCTGGGCCTGATCGGCACGCTGGTCCTCATCGCCTCCTTCTCTGCCCTACCCGTCTTGGGCATCGAGTCCGTGGATAACTTAAATCGCGCTGCGCGCTGGTTGGGCTACCTCGTCGCGCTGGTCATGATCGCCTATCTGGCCTGGCCCACCCTGCGCCGCCTGGGCTTTCGACTCTCGGCGCGCCTGGCCCTTTTTCTGCTGCTGGGTCTATTGGCCCTCTTCAGCGTGCGCTATGCCTTCATCGCCAGTTACGAGCATGGTGACGTGGCCGAGGACATGCTGATCTACACGCAGACGACCCCCGACGTAACGGCCATCATGCGAGAGATTGAGAGCCTCTCGGAGCGTATGGTGGGTGGGCAGGATATGCCCATCGCCTTCGACGATTTCACCAGCTGGCCCCTGTGGTGGTATCTGCGCCACTTTCCCAACAAGATCTATGTGGGCAATCAACTGAACGAGGTGCCGAGCGCGCCGGTGGTTTTGGTCGGATTGGAGAACGAGGAGCCTTTTCGCCCCTACCTGACCGACTACATCCGCCAACAATATCGGCTGCGCTGGTGGTTTCCCGAGGATTATCGCGATGCGGACCTGGAGAACCTATGGGGGCTGGATTTCCTTAATCGACTCGGGGGGGTGCTGGATCGGATTGCTCAGAGCCTGCTCGATCCCCAGCGCCGCGCCAGCCTGGGTCGCTTCCTCATCTACCGCGAGCTGGACAACCCCTTGGGCTCCTCCGACTTCGCGCTTTACCTGCGCCGGGACGTGGCCGGCCGGTTGTGGCGGAGCAGCGCGGTGCCCCTCACCCCGGAGATCGCCCTGAGGGACGCCTACGCCGAGGCGCGCATCGCGAGGGTTAGCCTGATCGGATGGGGGCAGTTGGGGAGCGAGCCCGGCCAGCTCAACGCTCCTAAGGGCCTGGCCGTGGACGCCCAGGGCAACCTCCACGTGGTGGACAGCCTCAATCACCGCGTTCAGGTTTTCTCGGCGGAGGGCGAGCTGCTGGGCAGTTGGGGCAAACAGGGCAGCGGTCCAGGCGAGTTTCAGGAGCCGTGGGGAATCGCGGTGGGGACCGATGGCCGGGTCTACGTAGCCGACACCTGGAACCATCGCATCCAGGTCTTCGATGCCCAGGGCCGCTTCGTGGCCCAGTGGGGTGTTTTTGGCGATAGTGGCGGCCTGGCCTCCGGGTTCCCCGGGGTGTTCTTCGGCCCGCGCGATATCGCCATCGATGCCCAGGGCAACCTGTATGTGGCCGATACCGGCAACAAGCGCATCCAAAAATTCGATTCGCGGGGGCTGTTCTTAGGTCAGTGGGGCGGGGAGGGAAGCTCCCCCGGACAATTCCGTGAGCCGGTGGGGTTGGCCATCGACCCCCGCGGTCGGATCTACGTGGCCGATACCTGGAATCGGCGTATCCAAGTCTTCGATGCCAACTTCAACTTCCTGACCCAATGGCCCATCCAGGGCTGGAACAGCGAGTCGGTGGTGAATAAGCCCTACTTGGACGTGGATGGGCAAGGTCGAATCTACCTGAGCGACCCGGAGGGCTATCGGATCTTGGTCTTCGATGAGAGCGGGAACATCATCGCGAGCTTTGGACGATACGGTAACGAGCGTTCCTCCTTTGATCTGCCGACCGGGGTGGCCGTGGACGGGCAGGGCTATCTCTACGTCTCCGACTCGGGGAACCACCGGGTGGTGAAATTCGCCCCTCTCTCCATTTGAGAACGCCAGAAGGACTCAACGGAGGTGCCCTGGTCGAGCTGAAAGAGGGGAGCATCGCATGGAGTGGCGTGAAGATTGAAACGTTCGATCGGGAGTAGCCTTTGTCGCGACGACGCTGGGGCGCCCTGCTCGGCCTGGCGCTAACGCTCCTCTTCGCTGCCTTGGCCGTCTACAATCTTGACCTGAGCCAGGTAGGGACGGCCTTGGCCCGGGCCAATTACTGGCTGGGGTTCCCGGCCATGCTCTTCACCGCCCTCGGGTATCTGGTGCGCACCCTGCGCTGGCGAGCCATCCTAGCCCCGACCAAAGAGATCCGCGTTATCCGTCTTTTCCCCGTGCTGGTGATCGGCTTCGCCGCCAATAACCTGCTGCCGGTGCGCATGGGGGAGTTTGTGCGGGCCTATCTCCTGGGCAGCCAGGAGGAGATCTCCAAGAGCCTGTCCTTCGCCACCATCGTGGTGGAGCGGGTGCTAGACGGGCTCACTCTGATCGGGGTCCTGTTGGGCATCTCCATCTTCATCGCTTTGCCGACCCTGGGCCAACAAGTGGTCTATTTCGCCGCGCTGATCTTCCTAGGGGCCACCCTGGCCCTGTTCGTGCTGCTCTATCATCCAACGCCCTTTCGCCGAGTGTTGGAGGCACTCCTGCGCTGGGCCCCAGCTCCCCTCGCGGTGCGGCTCGATCGCATGGCCCTTTCTTTCATCCAGGGAGTGCAGGCTCTCCGGCAGCGGCGCCGCCTCCCGGCCTTGGCGATCCTCTCGCTGGCGGTGTGGCTGCTGGAGGCAGGCTCCTATTGGGTCCTGACCTGGGCTTTCTCCTTCACTTTATCCCCGGCCGAGCGGCCCCTGGCAGCCTTGCTGGTGCTGGCCCTGGCCAACTTGGGGATTCTCATCCCCTCCTCTCCCGGATACGTGGGTACCTTCCACTTCTTCGCCATGTCCGCGCTCATCGCCTTCGGGGCCGAGCGGGAGCTGGCCCTCAGCTACGCCATCCTCTCCCATGCCACTCAATACCTCTTGATCACCGGGCTGGGCGTGGTCTTCCTCTGGCGGGCGAACCTATCCCTGACGCGTTTGGGCAACGAGGCCGCTCCCGAAAGTTGAACTCCCGGTGGACGTCGGACACAAAAACGATATAATCTGGCCGACCCGTGCCCTCTCCACTGATCACTCGCGAGGATTCGCCCCGTGAACCTGCAGGAGTATCAAGCTCGGGATATCTTTGCCCGCTATGGCCTGCCCGTGCCTCGGGGCGAGGTGGCTAGCACACCCGCCGAGGCGCGGGCCGTTGCGGAGCGACTGGGCACGCGGGTGGTGGTCAAGGCCCAGGTATTGGTGGGGGGTCGGGGCAAGGCGGGCGGGGTGAGGCTGGCCGATACGCCCCAGGCGGCGGAAGAGGCGGCGCGGGCCATACTAGGCATGCACATCAAGGGGCTGAAAGTCCGCAAGGTGTTGGTGGCCGAGGCAGCCGAGATCGCCTCTGAGATCTACCTGGGTCTGGTCATCGATCGGGCCGCCCGCCGGGCGGCGCTGATGGCCTCCGCCGAGGGCGGGGTGGACATCGAGGAGGTCGCACGCCGGAGCCCGGAGAAGATCGTCAAGGTGAATATCCACCCCTTCCTCGGCTTGCGCGATTATCAAGCCCGGGAGCTGGCCTGGGGCATCGGGTTGGAGGGGGAGATCATTAAGGATTTTCTCCGCGTGGCCGACGGCCTCTACCGCGCCTTTATCGAGGTGGACGCCAGCCTGGCCGAGATCAACCCGCTGGTGAACACCCCCCAGGGCAGGTTTGTGGCGGTGGACACCAAGATCGTGCTGGACGATAACGCCCGCTTTCGCCGCCCCCAGCTGGCTGACCTGAGCGGGGAGGTCGAGGAGAACCCGCGCGAGGCGGAGGCGCGCCAGCACGGCCTGAGCTATGTGGCATTGGGCGGAGACATCGGCTGCTTGGTCAACGGCGCCGGCTTGGCCATGGCCAGCATGGACGTGATCAAACTCTACGGCGGCGAACCGGCCAACTTCCTGGATGTGGGGGGTGGGGCCGGCGCGGATAAAGTGGCCACCGCTTTGCGCCTTATCCTGTCCGATGAAAGGGTGTCCGCTGTTTTGATCAACATCTTCGGGGGGATCACCCGCTGCGACGAAGTGGCGCGCGGGATCCTGGAAGCAACCGAGGAAATCCGGCCCCGTGTTCCCATGGTCACCCGCTTGGTGGGCACCAACGAAGAGGAGGGGCGCCGCATCCTGGCCGATGCGGATTTGATCACCGCGGCGAGTTTGGCCGAAGCAGCCCAGAAAGCAGTGCAACTGGCTCGCCAGCGCACCTCATCTAATCGAGAGGAGAGTCCATGACCAGGCCCGAGCTCCAAAAATTCCAGGCCCATCGACGAGGAGATCGATGGGTTACTCCTGGAGTCGCGCATGAAGTCCAACATCCGCGGCCTGGATCGGCTGCGCCATTGGGAGCGCAACCCTTACGAGTATGTGAGCGCAGCCATATGGGGCTGCTACCTGCTGCTGACCCGCGACTTCGCGCCGCTGCGCGACCGCCTGCGCAGCTTGCTGGGCCGCCTGCGCGAGGTGCCCCGCCTGTTGCGCGAGGGGCAACAAAACCTCACGAACCCGCCGCGGGTTTGGACCGAGGTGGCCCTGGAGGCCTTAGCGGGGGCGGTAGGCTACTTCGAACACGAGGTGCCGCGCCAGGCCGCTCCGCCTATGGCGGACGATCTGGTCGCACAGATCGCGGAGGCCAGTCGAGCAGCGGCCGAGGCGCTGCGCAGCTACGGACGCTTCCTGGAGCAGGACCTGTTGGGACGCTCGAACGGGGAGTACGCCATCGGTGAAGACCTTTTTGAGGAGATTTTGCGCGAGGAGCATTTCCTGGATTACACGGCGGAGTCGATGCTCTCCACGGGGCGCCGCCTGTACGAAGAGATCCGCCTGGAGATGGAGCGCCTGGCCCAGCAGATCGCGCCGGGCCGACCCTTGCGCGAGGTGGTGGATGAGCTGGGGAGGGAGTATCCCAGCTCGGAGAGTCTGCTGGATCATTATCGTCAGGAGATGTTGCGGGCCAGGGATTTCGCCTTGCAGAAAAAGCTGGTGAGCGTGCCGGTGGCCGAGAAGTTGGAGTTGGCTGAGACTCCACAGGCCTTCTGGAGCATCATCCCCTACGCCATGTACATGCCCCCGGCGCCCTTCGAAGACGTGCAGACCGGCACCTTTTTCGTCACCCCGGTGGACCCGCTGGCCGATGCGGAGCGCCGCGCCCAACAGCTGGCGGGACACAGCCTGCACAAGATTCCGGTGGTGGCCTTACACGAGGGCTATCCCGGCCACCACCTCCAGTTGGTATGGGCCAACACCAACCCCTCCAAGGTGCGCAAGCAGTTCTTCAGCACGCTGTTTATCGAGGGGTGGGCTTTCTACTGCGAGGAGTTGATGGAGCGCTACGGCTTCATCTCGGATCGACGGAGTCGGTTGGCCCGGTTGTCCCAGGAGTTGTGGCGGGCGGCGCGCATCATCGCCGATGTCAGCCTCCACACCGCGGGGATGACCATCCCCCAGGCGGTGGACCTCATGCTGGAAGCAGGTCTGGAGCCGGTCAATGCCCTGGCCGAGGTGCGCCGCTACAGCATGAGCCCCACCCAGCCCATGAGTTATCTCATCGGCAAGCTGGAGATCATGAAAATGGCTGATCGCTACCGCCAGTGGAAAGGTGGGAAGTTCGATCTGGCCGATTTTCACGCTGCGCTGCTCAGTACTGGGAGCCTACCCCCGGCCCTGGCTGCCAAGAGACTCTTCGCCGAATCGAGTGCCACGACCGTCTGGCCAGCCAAGCCCGCGCCATCCCGTGCACGCCGAAGGACTCGTCGCGTCACGAAGGCGCGATCCAAGTCGCGCGTAGCGCCGCGCCCAACAAAGGCGTCGGGGAAAAAGTCGGCCACTCAGATCAAGGTACGGACTAAGCGTCGCGCCCGACGATGAGCATCCTGATCGACGCAGACTCCCGCGTCTTGGTGCAAGGCATCACCGGCCGCGAAGGAGCATTTCACACCCGCCAGATGCTGGACTACCGCACCCGAGTGGTGGCTGGGGTCACCCCGGGTCGGGGCGGGGAGAGCGTGGAGGGCGTGCCCGTCTTCGATACGGTGCGCCAGGCGGTGGCCGCCACCGGCGCCCACGTCAGCGTGATCTACGTCCCCGCACCCTTCGCCCCGGATGCCCTCTATGAGGCGGCCGACGCCGGGGTCGGACTCATCGTCTGCATCACCGAGGGGATTCCCATCTTGGATATGATCCGGGTGCGAGCCTACTTGGACCAGCGAGGCGTGCGTCTCATAGGCCCCAACTGCCCCGGGCTGATCAGCCCGGGCCGCAGCAAGGTGGGGATCATCCCAGGCAATATCTGTGCTCCGGGGCCGGTGGGCCTCGTCTCGCGCAGCGGCACCCTGACCTACGAGGTGGTGTATGAGCTGACCCGGGTGGGGATCGGCCAATCCACGGTGGTGGGCATCGGCGGGGATCCCATCTTGGGCAGCGACTTCATCGACATTCTAAAACTCTTCGAGGCCGATCCGGAGACCCGCGCGGTGGTGCTCATCGGCGAGATCGGGGGGAACGATGAGGAGCGCGCCGCCGAGTTCATCGCGGCGCAGGTGAGCAAGCCGGTGGTGGCCTTCGTGGCCGGGCGCAGCGCGCCCGCGGGCAAGCGCATGGGCCATGCCGGGGCGATCATCTCCGGGGGCAGCGGCACTGCCGCGGAGAAGATCGCCGCGCTGGAACGGGCCGGGGTGCCGGTGGCTCGCCACCCAGCCGAGGTGGCCGAGTGGGTGGGCGAGTCCACCTGAGGCGGATTCCGCCACAGGCGGACCACATCCGCCTTGGGCGGATCAGGCAGAGCAGCCACATCCGCCTTGGGCGGACGGAGGTAACGAGATGCAAACGCTGATCACGCTGGTCATCGCCCTGGTCCTGTTCTACATCTGGCTGATCCTTCCCCAACAGTTAGAGGCCCGTCGCCACCGCAAGGTCCTGCAGATGGCCAAGGTGGGCGATCGGGTGATCACCCAGGGCGGGCTGGTGGGGCGCATCATCGAACTGGAAGAGCGGGTGGTGCACTTGGAGATCGCCCCTGGGGTGGTGGTGCTGGTCCATCGCGATTTCCTCTATCGCTTGGTGGCCCCCGAGCCGGAGGGGTCCCCCAGAGAGCTGCCCAGCCGATGATGGAGCTCCAGGTGGCGGCGGCCAAGGTCGCCAAGTACGCCGCCCGGGAGAGCGGGGACACCCTGGAGATGATCGAGCGGCCCCAGGGAGGCCTCTCCTTCGTCTTGGCGGATGGGCAGCGCAGCGGCCGCTCGGCCAAAGCCATCTCCAATCTGGTCGCGCGGGAGGCCATCGCCCTGCTGGCCGAGGGCGTCCGGGATGGGGCGGCGGCCCGCGCCGCCCACGATCACCTCTTCACCCATTATCAAGGCAAGGTCTCCGCGACCCTACACATCGTCTCGGTCGATCTCTCCAGCGGCACCGTAGTGGTCTCGCGCAACAGCCCCTCGCCGGTGTGGGTGCGCGGGCCGGGTGGGTTACAGGCTCTGGAGCCCTCGCAGCCCATCGGCATTTACAAGCGCACCAAACCGCTGATCCATGAACTGTCGATTGCCGCGCCGCTGCACCTCGTTCTCTACACCGACGGATTAGAGAGCGCCGGCCAGCGCTATGGCGAGCGGCTGGACGTGTCCCGCGTGGTGGGCGATCTACTGTCTCGGCCCCAGGTAAGTGCGCCGGATGTGGCCGAGGAGTTATTGCGTTTAGCCGTGGCCCTTGATCGCGGCCATCCGGGGGATGACATCAGCGTGTTGGTCCTCTCCATCGTCCCCAGCGCGGAGCAGGAGGAAGTGCGGCGCCTGTTGGTGCGTTTCCCACTAGGATGAATTTAAGACCCTCTGGAGACATCGAGGCTGCTCCCGCGACGAATCGCCCACGCATCGCGGTGGTGGGGGTGTCGGGGGCGGGCAAGAGCACGCTCGTTGAGGCTCTGCACCAAATGGGCTGGGACGCCCACGAGTGCGCCCAGGAGCATTCTGAGGTGCGTCACATGTGGTAGGCCATGGTGCATCCCGATGTGCTGATTTATCTCGATGCCTCCCTGGAGACGATCCGGCAGCGTCGCCAGGTCCATTGGGAGGAAGAGGTCATCCAAAAAGAGCGCGAGCGCTTAGAGCATGCCCGCCAGCATGCTGATTTGTGTGTGATGACAGACGGACTCTCTGAAGTTCAGGTTTGTAGTCAGGTTGTAGAATTTTTAAGACGGCTGGCTTAGTTCGAAGGATGAATCGAAGGTTGCTTTAGATTCAAAACGTGCTGTCCTACTCTGGTCATACTACGCAGCAACCAGCTTATGGATACTCGCGACTCGGATGAGGCCAGGGCGACCTGAACGCACCGCTCTCACTTACGTGGCTACCCTGGTCTATGCCTTGTCCAACTTGCTCTACTTCATCTTTCTGGCCTCCGGAATGCGCCGGCGCAGTTAAGACGATAAAGCCACAGCAGCCGGAGCGATACGAAAGATCGACCGGGCACTCAGGCCCGGTCGGATGTCTCTCGGACTCAGTTTGAGGTTAGGCCATTGCAGAAAGCGCAGCAGCCGAGGCTGGCTTGTAGGCGGCGCCAACATTTCTGAGAAGATCGTAATCCCCAACTAGTACACCCCAAATGAGCACCTGCTCGCCCGTCCATACGGCGGTATACCCCAGACTGGGCGGCAGAGGCGATTCTGGTAGCCTCACCCACTGATCAGTGGCGGGATCATAGGCAGCACCGTCCGCGAGAGGTTTCACAGAATCGGAGCCGGAGATGTGCCTAGTTCCTCCCCACACGATCATTTGGTTCCCCATCCACACGGCAGTATGTCCGCGGCGAGCCGAGATTGGTGCTTCGGCGATGAGTCTCCACGAATTCGTAGCAGGGTCATAGGCAGCACCGTCAGAGAAGTGCGTGAAGAGGCGAACGTCGAGGGGAGCGCTACCGCCCCAGACAATCATCTCCTTCCCTGTCCAGACCGCGCTATGCTCACCGCGAGGGGCAAGGGGTGATGGGGGAAGAAGGCGCCACGTATCGGTTACTGGATCATAGGCAGCGCCATCAGAATAGATAGGCTCGCCTCTTCCACCGCCCCAAATGATCATCTCCTCACCCGTCCAGATGGCGGTATGCCCGGCGCGATCGGCGATAGGAGCTTCAGGGATCGGGCGCCAGGTGTCGGACGGCGGATCGTAGGCAAGACCGACCGGTTCTTCCTTCGCATCAGAAGGGCGCGCCCCCCAGATGATCATCTCTTTACCGGTCCACACCGCAGTGTGGGATCGACGTTCCCATCGTAGACCCGAGTCGGCGATCATCCTCCAGGTATCGGCGATGGGATCGTAGGCGGCACCGCCTGCTTTTCCCAGCCTATCTAGACTGCCTCCCCAGACGATCATCTCTTCGCCAGTCCACACCGCAGAATGCCCCCAGCGGGCCAATAATGGAGCTTCTGCGATAACCCGCCACCTTTGAGTCGAAGGGTTGTAGGCCGCCCCTTCGGCAGAAAACGGATCTTCCTTTCCCGGATTGTCCACGCCGCCCCATATGATCATTTCCTGGCCCGTCCAGACGGTGCTGTGACCCCCGCGCGGCAATAGGGGTAGCTCCGGTATTATGCTCCAGGGGCCAGATTCTCCCGAGGGCGTGTTTGGGGACTCAGGTGGTTGGGCGTCCTGACACGCCACCAACAGCAGCCCGAGAACAAATAGGGCGACCGCTCCATGGGTCGCTGTCATGCGTATCGGCCTTCTATGGACCAGTTGATTCCAGGTGTACATTACACTGCAATATAGGATACGAAATTTCTATAAATTTGGAAACCAGCCACGGGCTACTCAGCCGTGATCACCACAGAAGTGATGCGAAAAATCGACCGGGCCTGAGGGCCCGGTCGGTCGCTTTTGTGAAAAGAGCAGGTATGGAAACCTGGCCTACAAACTACTACTTATCCTAGGGAACTGAGACGGGCATTGGGTGGTCCGGGCGGTAAGACCCCAGCCACAGGAGATCACCAGTACGGGCATCAAGAACAACGATTATGTTATCAAAGCGCTCTGGTGAATCCTGACCTGGTTTGGGTAAACCCACCCCCCGCCACTCGACATCTCCCCTTAGTGCGAGGACAAAAACTGGAATGTCGGGTACAAGGCCGAACGCGGCCGCATCCTTTCCCAGTTCTGCATCAATAAGCGCGTTCCATTCAGCCAGGCTCATCCGGACGGCTCTTTGTGCGCGCGGTTCGCCCGTCAATCCAGCTGCCCGTGCCTCGATGATCGCCTTTGCCGTTAAGGTCGCGTCATCGAGCACAGGAGGGGGTGAAGCCATCGCAGCTGAGATGATAGCGAGAGACACAATTAAGAAGAGAGCCAAGCCACCTAAGAGAAGAAAGTTTTCCCTCAGATCCAGTCTTGCGACGTTTTTGTTTTTCATGCTTGTCTCCTTAGGAATGTCCGTCTCCATCATCATAAAACGAGTTTAACCCATTGTCGGTATTGTAGTAGGGACTATCATCAGCGTAGTTGACGTGTCCATTCCATGAGATATATACAAAAGTTCCGTCTGGATTCCTCTTTAAATAGCGTAGATCCCAGAGCCTGGTGTGGCCCATACTCTCAACACCCCATGCTACCTCGCCACCACCGATTACAGCATCTCCGTCAGAAAAGTTAGCATTAACATTCCAGACATTACTGCCATCAACGTAGAACCAATACTTCCCCGTGTTAGGGTCATACTGAAATGTATATCGGTGGTCGGCAGCCGAGATAGTAACATTCTGCTGTCGGGGACCG
>JACPWV010000106.1 GCA_016196905.1 Chloroflexota bacterium
GTGATCCCCTTCGGTCGCGGGATGTACGCGGTGGATCTCAACATCGGCTTTCTGTACATCGCGGCCGTCTCGGGCGGGACCACCATCCCGGTGCTGATGGCTGGCTGGGCCTCGCGCAACAAGTACGCGCTGCTGGGTGCTATGCGCGCTGTAGCTCAACTCATCGCCTATGAGATCCCCCAGGTCCTCTCCATCGTGGGCGTCTTGCTCCTGGCCGGCTCCCTGTCCCTGGTCAGTATCACCCAAGGCCAGCGTAGCTTGTGGTACGTGGTGCTACAGCCAGTGGGGTTCCTGATCTTTCTGCTAAGCTCCATGGCCGAGCTGGAGAGAAAGCCCTTCGACATCCCCGAGGCGGAATCGGAGATCGTGGCTGGCTATCACATCGAGTACAGTGGGATGAAATTTGCCATGTTCTATCTGGTCATTTTCTTTAACCCCTTCCTGGTTTCCATGATCGCGGTGGCCCTCTTCCTGGGAGGCTGGGAGGGCCCGCTTCTCCCCGGCTATGTTTGGTTCCTGCTCAAATCCACCTTGGTCCTCTTCGTGATCATGTGGCTGAGCGCCACCGTCCCCCGTCTACGCGTGGACCAGTTGATGGGCTTCGCCTGGAAGGTGCTGGTTCCCCTCTCGTTGGTGAATCTGCTCCTCACCGGGCTGATCCGAGCGCTGGCCCGGGACCTGAAGCTTCCGCTGATACCCGATCAGTTGCTTCTCTTCCTGGGTGCCAATGCCCTGATGATCGTCGGCACCAGCCTGGTTCACCTGCTCTACGCGCACCGCGGGAGGGCACAGGCCCCCGCGTCGGTGACGGCTTCCTGAGATCCCCCCCGCCATGGAGTTCACTCAAGTTACTTTCTTCCTCATCGCTGGCGGGATCGTGGCCACCGCCGTGGGCGTGGTCACCCTGCGCAATATCTTCCACGCTGCGCTTCTGTTGATCGCCTGCTTCGGCGGGGTGGCTGCCCTCTACGTGCTGTTGGAGGCCCCCTTCCTGGCTGGGGTGCAGGTGCTCATCTACATCGGAGCCATCTCCGTCCTGATCCTTTTCGGGATCATGCTCACCGAGCGGGTGATGCAGCCCGAACAGACCGCCCGCAACGAGCAGTGGTGGTTAGTGCTCATCGTCATGGCCCTGTTGGCCTCGGCGTTGGCCTTCCTGCTGGCCAGCGCCCCCTGGCCGATCAGCGACCAGCCGCTGATCCCCGATCAGATTGCGGGGCTGGGCGTGGACTTCCTCACCACCTACGTGCTGCCCTTCGAAGTCGCCTCCTTGCTCCTCCTGATGGCCCTCTTGGGAGCGGTCATCATCGCCCGCGAACGGGGCCCGGAGGAGATGGAAATGGAGAAGCGGCCTGCGGGCGACCCCGCGGAGCGTGCGCCATGATCCCCCTGAGCTGGTACTTGGCCCTGGGAGCGATCCTTTTCTCCGTCGGCCTCTACGGTGCCCTGGCCCGCCGCAACGCGGTGGCGGTCCTGATGGGGATCGAGCTGATGCTCAACGCGGTCAACATCAACCTGGTCGCCTTTTGGCGCTACCTGACCCCTCAGGTGCTCATCGGCCAAGTGTTCGCCGTCTTCGTCATCACCGTGGCCGCCGCCGAGGTGGCCCTGGGGCTGGCCCTGGTCATCGCCATCTACCGCCAGCGCCGCACCATCAACGTGGAGGAGATCAACCTCCTCAAAGGTTGAACCGTGCCCGAGATCCTCTCGCTCGTCTGGCTGGTGCCCGTCTTCCCCTTGCTGGCCTTCGCGGCCATCGTCTTCCTCACTCACCCCGATAACCAACTGAGCGCCTGGACCGCCATCGCCGGCATCGGGCTCTCCACCCTGGTGGGGTTGGCGATCTTCGCCACCGCCTTGGGGATGCCCACTTTGGCCGAGAAACCCTTCCACGTCACCTTCCCCTGGATTCCCACGGGCACCACGCAGCTGACCCTGGGCTTCATGGTCGATCCCCTGACCGCGGTGATGCTGGCCATGGTCACCGTGGTGTGCACTGCCATCTTCGTTTACTCCCAAGGCTACATGGACAAGGACCCGCGCTACGCTCGCTTCTTCGCCTATATCTCGCTCTTCGCCAGCGGCATGCTGGGCCTGGTCACCGCCGATAACCTGCTCATCCTGTACCTCTCTTGGGAGATCATGGGGCTGTGCTCCTACCTGCTCATCGGCTTCTGGTTCGAGCGGCCAGCGGCGGCCAACGCGGCCAAAAAAGCCTTTCTGACTACACGGGTGGGCGACGTCCTATTGTTCATCGGGCTGATCATCCTCTATTTTCAAACCGGATCCCTGAGCTTCGAAGACATCTTCAGTCAGTTAGCTTTCATCTCCGCACCACTCTTGGTGATCGTTGGCCTGTTGATCTTCGCCGGCGCGGTAGGCAAGAGCGCCCAGTTTCCCCTCCATGTTTGGCTTCCCGACGCCATGGAGGGTCCCACACCTGTCTCGGCCCTGATCCACGCCGCCACCATGGTGGCCGCTGGCGTGTACCTGGTGGCTCGCACTTACCCTCTCTTCGCCGCGGTGCAGGAGGGCCCCGCCTTGCTGTGGGTGGGTGGCATCGGGGCCTTCACCGCCCTCTTCGCCGCCAGCATCGCCGTGGCTCAGAACGACATCAAGCGGGTGCTGGCCTACTCCACCATCAGCCAACTGGGTTACATGATGGCCGCGCTGGGCGTGGGAGGTTTCGTGGCATCCATCTTCCACTTGATCACCCACGCCTTCTTCAAAGCCCTGCTTTTCCTGGGCGCCGGCTCGGTGATCCACGCCATGCATACCAACGACATGTTCGAGATGGGCGGCCTGCGTAGACGCATGCCCATCACCTTCTGGACTCTGACTGCGGGCGCCCTAGCTCTGGCAGGCATCCCCCCCTTCGCGGGTTTCTGGAGCAAGGACGAGATCCTGGCCGAGGCCTTCCTCCACAACCCGCTCATCTGGCTCGTCCTCACCCTGACCGGGCTGGTCACCGCCTTCTACATTGCGCGCCTCATATTCCTCACCTTCTTCGGCCCAGAGCGGCGGCGGGAGGTGCGTGAGGTGGAGGGCACCCGTTTCACCCTGATACCCCACGAGAGCCCGCGGGTGATGACCGCGCCGCTGGCCTTCCTGGCCAGCATGGTGCTCCTGGTCGGCCTGGCGGGGGTCCCGGCGGACTTCCCCGTCCTGGGGCCGCTGCTGGGGAGCAATCCCTTCCACCATTTTCTGGGCCAGAACTTCGCCCGCTTCGGGATAGAGTTTGAGGCCATTCCTTTCGATGCCTCGGTGTCGGTGCTCAACACCTCGCTGGCGGCCGCGCTCCTCGGCTTGTTCATCGGCTGGTGGCTCTACGGGCGACAGCCCCTGCGGCAAGCTCAGCCCGATCCCCTGGAGAGGTTGGGCCCGATCCATAAACTACTCAAGAACAAATACTATGTGGACGAGCTCTACAACGCCACGCTCGTGCGCGGGTTGGTGCGCCTCTCGGAGGGGTTGGGATCCTTCGATCTGAGGGTGATCGACGGGCTGGTCAACCTGGCCGGGCGGGGCACGGCCGCCTTCTCCGAGCTCAACCGCCTCTTCGATGTCTACGTGGTGGACGGGGCGGTCAATGGGGTGGGCAGCCTAACTCGGTGGCTGGGTCGTGGGCTGCGTGAGATCCAAACTGGACAGGTGCAAAACTACCTGCTGGTCCTGGCCTTGAGCACCTTGCTCCTGGCTGCGGTGTTGATCAATGTGTTGTTTACCTTGATCGCCATCCTGGTGATCGCCGGCGTGACCACTCTGGTCTGGGTTCTACAACCGTCCGTTGAGGATCGTCCGGAGGAGCGCGCATGACCATCCCCTATCTGTCCCTGATCACCCTGGCGCCCCTGGCGGGGGCCATCCTGTCGCTGTTCATCCCTCGCCAACGCGAGGGGGCCATCAAGTGGTTCTCCATCCTGGTCAGCCTAGTGCCGCTGGCGCTTTCGGCCTACCTGTGGGTGAGCTACGACGCCACGCTAGGGGGACCCCAATTCGAAGAGAGATACGACTGGATCCCTGCCATCAATGTAGAATATCGGATGGGGGTGGATGGGCTCAGTGTGCCGCTGATTTTCCTGACCGCGCTATTGACCACGCTCTCACTCTACTACTCGGCTTTCACCATCCAAGAGCGGATCAAAGAATATTGCGCCTTATTCCTGCTCCTCGAGACGGGGATGATCGGCGTCTTCACCTCCCTGAACTACTTCCTCTTCTATATCTTCTGGGAGGTGGGCCTGGTCCCCATGTACTTTATCATCGGGGTATGGGGCGGCCCGCGCCGCGAGTACGCCGCCATCAAGTTCTTCCTCTATACGCTAGCGGGGAGCGTGCTGATGCTGTTGGCCATCCTGGCCATGTTCTTCGCCAAGGGGAGTTTCGACATCCTGAGACTGCAGCAGGAGCTCCGACCGTTCACCGACGACTTCTTCCTGCAGAGCCTGGCCTTCTGGGCCTTCTTTCTGGCCTTCGCCATCAAGGTGCCCCTGTGGCCTTTCCATACCTGGCTGCCCGACGCCCACGTGGAGGCCCCCACCGCCGGCAGTGTCCTCTTGGCAGGCATCCTACTCAAGCTGGGGGGCTATGGCTTCTTCCGTATTCTGCTGCCCACCTTCCCGCAGGCCTTCCATACCTTCGCCATCCCCATCGCCTTGATGGCCCTCATGAGCATCGTCTACGGCGCGCTGGTGTCGATGGCCCAGTGGGACTTGAAAAAGCTCATCGCTTACTCTTCGGTAAACCACATGGGGTACGTCATATTGGGGTTGGCCGCCGCTGCGCTGCTCACCCCGGTAGGGCTCGCCGCGGGTAGCTCGGCTGCCCCAGCCGCGGCGACGGAGATCCTCAACAGCAAGGTGATGGCCCTCAACGGCGGCGTGCTGGAGATGTTCAACCACGGGGTCATCACCGGTGGGATGTTCTTTTTGGTGGGCATCATCTACGAGCGCACCCACACCCGCCAGCTGCGGGAGTTCGGCGGTCTGGGCTCCCAGATCCCGCTCTACTACGCGGTGATGACCACCACCGCCTTGGCCTCCCTGGGACTGCCTGGACTGGCCGGCTTCGTCAGCGAGTTCCTCATCTTCCGCGGCTCGTTGCCCCTGATCACCCCCATCGCGGTGATCGCCATCAGCGGCATCCTGATCACTGCGGCTTTCCTCCTATGGAAGGTGATCCAACTCATGTTCTTGGGGCCACTGAATGCCAAGTGGACGGGCTTGCCGGACATGGACCGCTTCGAGCTGATCACCATGGCCCCGCTGATCTTCTTGATGGTGCTCTTCGGCCTCTATCCGGCGCCTATCCTCACCATGGTGAACAAAGCCATGAGCGATCTGTTCAGTATCGTTCCCGTGGTGGCCGGACTCTTTTAAAGGGAGGCCCGCTTGCCTGACCTGGAGACGCTGCAGCTCCTGGGCCCTGAGCTGGCCTTGACGGGGATCGCCCTGCTGATCTTCGTCCTCGATCTCTTCCTCAAGCGCCGGGAGGATATCCTGGGCTGGCTGGCCCTGGCCGGGATGATCGCCACCGTCTTGATCAGTCTGCCCCTGGCCATCCAGAGCCGCACCATTCTCTCCGGAATGCTGGCGGTGGATCCCCTCGCAGTCTACTTCAAGATCATCGCCGCGCTGACCACCGCCCTGGTGCTCATGGCCTCTGTGGATTACCTCCGCACGCGCAGTGCCTACCGCGGCGAGTTCTACGGCCTGATGGTGCTGGCCACCCTCTCCATGACCTTGTTGGCGGCCTCCACCGATCTGATCATGATCTTCATCTCCCTGGAGTTTCTGAGCCTGACTTCTTATGTCCTGGTAGGCTACCTGCGCCACGACTGGCTGTCCACCGAGGGGGGTCTCAAGTACCTGCTGTACGGCGCGGTCACTACCGCCATCACTCTCTATGGGATGTCCCTGGTCTACGGAGTCACGGGCAGCACCAGCCTGGAGGCCATCGCGCAGGCGCTGGCCGACCCAGCCAACCCCATGGCGCAGAATCAAGCCATCTTACTGCCTTCCCTCATCTTCGTGCTGGCTGGCTTCGCCTTCAAGATCTCGCTGGTCCCCTTTCACCAGTGGACGCCAGATGCCTATGAGGGCGCACCCATCCCCGTGGCGGCCTTTCTCTCGGTGGGCCCCAAGGCCGCTGGCTTCGCCATCCTGCTGCGCACCTTGCTGGTGGCCTTCCCCAGCCTGCAGGTGGATTGGATCGCTGTGCTCAGCGGCATCGCTGTGGTGACCATGACCTTCGGCAACCTGGTGGCCATCCAACAGCGCAACATCAAGCGCCTCCTGGCCTACTCCAGCATCTCCCAGGCGGGCTACATCCTGCTGGGGGTGATCGCCTTCTGGGTCGGGTTCGGCACCCCGGGGGTGTTGATCTACGTGTTGGCTTATCTCTTTACCAACCTAGGGGCCTTCATCGTGGTGGTGGCCTTCTCCCACCTCACCGGTTCGGATGACATCCACGACTACGCCGGGCTGGTGCGGCGCGCGCCCTTTTTGGCCTTGGCCCTGGTGGTCTTTTTCATGTCCCTGGCAGGCATCCCACCCACCGGCGGCTTCTTGGGCAAGCTGTACGTCTTCGGGGCCGCCATCCAAGCGGGATTTTGGCCCCTGGCGGTGGCGGGCGTGCTCAATAGCGTCGTCTCCCTCTACTACTACTTCGGCGTGGTGCGACAGATGTTCTTCCTGCCCCCCAAACCGCCCCTCAGCCTGCCGGTCCCCCGCGCCCTCCTAGCGGCCATCGTCATCAGCCTGGCCGGCACGCTGATCATGGGGATCTACCCGCAGCCTTTCATCGAGCTAGCCACTGACTCGGTGGCCATCGTGGGGCAACTGCCCTAACTTTGCCCTGCGGTCCACATCGATATAAACCATCGCCCTTGGCTGGATCCCTCTCCCCGAACGACTAAAGCATCATCAGCCCGTTTCGGCAACGAGATCGCCTGCCACCCTCCGTCCATGGGCGCGGCGCCTCCGCTATTTCCGAAGACCCCCCGGAGCCCTGCTGTGCTATACTAAGAAAACTCTGTGCCAGGAGCTGGCCACCTGATGCGCCTCTCGAAACTGGCCGCGGCCCTGCCGCAAGTGCTGAAGCACAGCGGCCCGGCGATCGATCCGGAAATCGCTCGCATCGTCTACGACTCGCGAGAGGTCTCCCCAGAAGACCTGTTCGTGGCGGTGCGCGGCACCCGCGACGACGGCCATCGCTATCTGGGCGATGCTCTCCAGCGAGGCGCTGTCGCCCTGGTGGTGGAGACCCCGCCGGCGAAGACTCCCGTCCCCACCCTGGTGGTCCCCGATTCGCGCAAAGCCCTGGCCCACCTCGCTGCGGCCTGGCATGGCTATCCTTCCCTTCACATGCGCATCGTCGGCGTGACCGGCACCGACGGCAAGACCACCACCGCCAGCATGATCCGGACCATCTTCCAACGTGCGGGATATCCCACCGGGCTGATCACCAGCGTCGGCGCTGATGTGGGCGGGCGAGAGATCGACACCGGCCTGCACACCACCACCCCGGATGCCCCCCAGGTGCAGGCGCTGCTGGCAGAGATGGTGGCCCACGGCTGCGAGTACGCCGTGTTGGAAGCCACCTCCCACGGCCTGGCCCAAGATCGGCTGGAGGCCTGCCACTTCGATGTGGCGGTGCTCACCAATCTGACTCACGAGCACCTGGACTATCACGGCACCTTCGCCAAGTATCGGGCTGCCAAGGGCCGTTTGTTCGAATACCTGAGCGTTACCCAACGCAAATCGGAGGTGCTCAAGGTGGCGGTGATCAACGCCGACGATCCCTCCGCAGCCTACTTCGAGGACTACCCGGCCGATCTTCAATTGGCCTACGGGTTGCGCGAGCCAGCCCAGGTCATGGCTACCAATATGGCACCGACCCCCAACGGAATCCGTTTCGAGGCCTTCACCCCCTCCGGCGATTTCCCCCTCGAACTGCCCCTCCCGGGCGAGTTCAACGTGCGCAATGCGCTGGCATCTATTGCCGTGGCGATTAGCCAAAACATCGACCCGCCCGTCATCCAGGAGGCGCTGCGCCGCTTCCCGGGGGTGGTGGGGCGGCTGGAGCGCATCGCGCTGGAGCCTTTTCGGGTGATCATCGATTTCGCCCACACCCCCCATTCCCTGGAGCAGGCCCTCCAGGCCGTCCGCCCCATGGGCGCTGGAAAATTGTGGGTGGTGTTCGGGTGTGCCGGGCTGCGCGACCGCGAGAAGCGGCCCGTGATGGGGGAGAGCGCGGGGCGGCTGGCTGATCGGGTGGTGATCACCGCCGAGGATCCGCGCACCGAGAGCCTGGAGGAGATCTGTGCACAGATCGAGAAGGGATGTCGCAGAGCGGGTCGAGTAGCAGAAGCCGATTATTGGATCATCGGCGATCGGGCCCAGGCCATTGGCTTCGCCATTGAAAAGGCTCAGCCGGGCGATCTGGTGCTGATCACCGGTAAAGGCCACGAAAAGTCGATGTGCTTCGGGACCAGCGAATATCCCTGGAGCGACCATGAGGTGGCGAGGGAGGCTTTGGCGCGACTCAAGACTTGAGTCTCTACGACCGTTCCTCGACCCGAAAGTCCGGGGGGCGATCAATCCCCACCATTTCGCAATCAGCGGATGTATCGAGCGCTACAGAACTTCGGGCGGGGACGTTCTACCCTAGAACCGCTACCCATCCACAACAGAAGGGGGGTGATAAACCATGCAGCTGAGCGAGGCCCAGCGCGAGCTGATAACGGAGCACATCCAAGGCCACCTCGACTACCCTGCCGCCAAGAAGGCACTACTGGAGGCCTGCAACAACATCGAAGAGGTTACTGCCGAGACGCGCCAGTGGGTGGCCCAGAACCTTCCCGATCGCACTTACAACTCGGCCGAGGACGTGCTGCACGCGCTGAACCTGCCCCACGCGCACTGATCACCGTTGCCACATATACTTCACCATAATATTCTGGTGATGCCCGGGAGGGGCTTGTCCCCTCCCGGGGATTTTTGGTATCATGGTTGGTGAATTTTCCCCAGAGCAATCTTGTGAATCTCGGTCGCCCAAGGCTGTGAAAGACGTTCCTCAGCGGCAGGTCTTCAGGCCTTAGGGCTATTCACCAACGAGGTAGGTATCTCCCTTGCCTTTCATTATCCAAAAGGTCAGCAACGAAGGCACACGCGAGCCATTTATCGCGCGGTTGTTTTTTGGGGTACTGGATCTCCGCGACCAGGTGCTCGGGCTTCGGTCGCGTGATGCCAAATTCATTGCTGAGCGCGACCGCTTCGACCAGCTATATGAACCGGTATGGAATGCTTTGACTAACGCTCGCGGAGCAACCAAGGAGCTTTGTAGGATCGTTTTAGAGCACGAGGAGAAACTGGCTTCAGGATACATCATTCGCTCCCAGACAGAGGCCGTTGAGATTAGCGAAAGTGTCGATACTCCAGTGCGCGCGAAGTTTGTCGAACTTCTAACATAAGGAGTCATTGCTCTGAAAGGTCTCCAAGAACCGCTAAGATTTCTGGGCCTTGAAATAGGTTGGTTTTATCAAAAACCTGGCCAGTTCGCTAAAGGAATCCAAAACCTTAGATTATCCGATGCGGATTCCCTAGCCAATTACATGCAGAATGTTCGCAGCACATGGTCGGAAAAGTTCATATCATTGCGCGCTGATGCCGAACACCAAGGTTGGACCTTGCCTAATTTCGCTTACAACTTTCTACCATCGGGAGGGGTAGAGCTGAGACAACCAAAATTAGGAGAAATACCTGTGACCGGATACGCTCTTGCATCTGCAAACCGCTTGATGCATTTCGTAGAGAACATGCTGGTATATGCATTCGCCTCAATCCTAAATAGCCTCAATCTACCGCTGATTGTCGTCGAGATACCAGCAGAAAGTCGTGACCCAGCGAACCCTAAGCGTTTCAATTTAGACATCCGTCAACCTAGTGTCAAAAAGTGGGAAATTTCATATCGAGAAGGACGCGATTTCGTCTGACATTTGCCCTGTACGCCGCCGTTTGTTTTCTTTGAGTGAGAAGGAGAATCCATGAAAGCTTGGACCACCCTCGATTCCAAAACCCTCATCGAATCGGAATGGCTCACCGTGCGCCAGGAGACCTGCCGCCTCCCCGACGGCTCCCTCCTGGAGGGCTATTTCACTTGGGAAGGCAAGGACGTGGCCATGGTCTTCGCCTGCAC
>JACPWV010000110.1 GCA_016196905.1 Chloroflexota bacterium
CTGCCCCGCATCGCGGGACTGGCTACCGTGCAGCTCAATTTCTTGGTGAACACGATCCTGGCCTCCCGACTTTCAGAGGGTAGCCTGGCCGCCCTCAACTACGCCTGGCTGCTGATGCTTCTGCCCCAGGGGATCGTAGCTCAGGCCGTGGCCACCGCCGCCTTCCCCACCTTCTCCGAGCTGGCCGCGCGCCAGGAATACCCCGCCCTGCGCCGCATTTTTTCGGCATCCCTCCGTTTGATCTGGTACTGGACCCTGCCCGCGGCCATCGGGCTTATCCTCTTTGGAGAGCCCCTGGTTCGTCTGCTCCTGGAAAGGGGCCGCTTCACCCCAGCCTCCACCCAGGCGGTGGTCTGGTCCCTTCAATTCTATGCCTTGGGGCTGCTAGCCCACGCTATGGTCGAGATCCTGGCCCCGCTTTTTATGCCCTCCATGATACCAAGACGCCGGTCCAGATCGGAGCGGCGGCCATGCTGCTCAATGTCTTGCTCAGCCTGCTCTTGATGCGGTCCCTGGCGCATGGGGGCCTGGCTTTGGCCAACTCGCTGGCCATCAGCTTGGAGATGGTGGGGCTGCTGTGGATCCTGCGCAAACGTTGGGGAGGCCTGGAAGCACGCAAGTTGCTGCGCGCCGCCGGCCAGCAGGGGGTATCCGCAGCAGCCATGGGGACGGCGCTCATTATCTTCCTGGGAGTAACGTCATCGCAGGGAGGGCTCACTCAGAGTGTGGGGGGGATCTTGTTGAGTGCTGGAGTCTATTTTGCCCTCTCCGCGCTTCTAGGGCTCGGGAGTTGGCGATGCCTCGCTGGAAAAAGGGCGCAGCTTAAAGCCAGCCAGTGGGGTTCGATCGTTCACCATCCCTAACTTGATGAGTCAAGTTGTTCACCGCTGGTGTTTCTCTTTAGATAGGGGCATTAGAAAGCGGTGTGTATCGTCGGAACGAAGCGGGACTTTGATGGCTTTGAAAGCAGCACCCCCGTCCTGAGTCAGCGTCTGGGTGGGGGTGGGTGAGGCGGTTGTCTCTGGGGTGGGGGCAGCCTGCGCCGTTTCCGTCGCCGTGGGGGTAGCCGTGGCCTTGGGCGTTCGGGTAGGGCGAGGTGTCCGCGTAGGCTTGGGTGTCTTGGTGGGTCGGGGAGGGCGGCCCTGCGTCGGTGAGGCGGTTGCCGGCTCGGTCGGCTGAGGCGCTGTCGGCGTAGGGGTGCTGGTGAGAGGGGTGTGGGTGGGCACAGGGCTTTCTTGCGGACGCAGCTGGAGGAACGCCTCTTCCAAAAGCCGGTCCTCCAAGATCGCTAACTGGATATCCTCAGTGAGCGGCTGTAAAGTGTCGATCAGCCCCGCCAGCTCATCGAACGCGGGGGAGGAGCGGAGTTCAAGAGGGAGCAGGATCACGGCAGGGGTCCGCAGGGCGAGTTGTGCCCCGAGGGCCACCGTGCAGAGGCTAACCAGGAACAGGGAAACCAAAACAACCAGAGCAGCCAGCGGCCTCTCGGATCGGTTTTCCACTGCGGAGGGATCTGGCATCGATTCTTTCCCCTCGGTCATGGACCGCTATCCAGTCGGCAGGTCCAGGGTGGTTTCGGGGATGACCAATAATCCCTTCTGGTAGCAGGCGATGAGCGTCTGCACCACCTGGGGATCGAATTGGGTCCCCGCCCCTTCCTGCAGCTTGATCGAGGCCTCTTCAGGGGTCAGGGCCTGGCGGTAGGGCCGATCCGAGACGATCGCGTCGAAGGCGTCCACCGTTCCCACGATGCGTGCGCCCCAGGGGATCTCCTCTCCGCTTAGCCCATGCGGGTAGCCCTGCCCATCATAGCGTTCGTGGTGATGCAAAACACAGCCAATCACCAGGGGGTCGAAACCCACCGGCTCCAAGATGCGCGCACCGATGACCGGATGATCGTCGATCTGTTTGCGCTCCTCGCGGCTCAGTTTCCCGGGTTTAAGCAGCACCCCGTCGCGCACACCGATCTTGCCGATATCGTGGAGGTAGGAGGCGATCTCCAAGGAGCGCAGGTCTCGGGCTGGGAGGCCCAGCTGCCGGGCCACCGTCAGGGTGTTGCGGGCGACGCGATGGGAATGTCCATGCGTATAGGGGTCTCGGGCGTCGATGGCTGCGGCCAGCGACTGCACCACGCTCAGATAGAGGCTTCGGATCTCCTCGTAGAGTTGCGCGTTCTTGAGGGCAACGGCGGCCTGGTTGGCCACGGTGGTCAGCACCAGCATGTCCTGGCGATCGAAGCGATGTCGCGAGTCACGGCCGCGCACATCCACCACCCCGATGATCTCACCCTCCACGCTCAGAGGAACACACATCGCGTTTCCCGTTTCGGGCGGGTCGCCATGGAGGGGGAGCAGAGGGAGGGCCTCTTGATCGTACATGACGGCTTGGCCATGGGCGATGACCCACTCGCCCACGGCCCGACCGGGCCAATCGTATCGTAGATCCTCCACCAGCCCGCGCGTGGCCCGCACCTGCAGCCCTTCTTGCCTTGGATCGATGAGGGCCAGCACGGCCGCCCCACCCCGCAGGATGCGCACCAACTCCTGCATCACCTGATCCAGTACCTCGGGGAGGCTCAGCTTGGTGGTGATGGCCTGGCTGGTCTGTTGAACGGTCAGCAGCTGTTGCAGGCATTGGGTGGCCTCCTCGTAGAACTGGGCATTTTGGATGGCGCGGGCGGCCTCCGCCGCTAAGGTGCGCAACAAACTCAGCGTCGCCTCCTGGGCGAA
>JACPWV010000111.1 GCA_016196905.1 Chloroflexota bacterium
GTTGGTCACCTGCTCATCATCCGGGCGCATGCGGTAGATCTCGCGGTTCCCGTCTCGCTCGGAGACGAAGGCTAGATAACGCCCGTCCCAACTCCAGGTCGGCCAGGAATCGTTGATTTCGTTCTGGGTGAGGCGGAGCGGATGGGAGCCATCACTGGCCATGCTGTA
Organism: Chloroflexota bacterium; assembly: GCA_016196905.1. Lineage (GTDB taxonomy): Bacteria > Chloroflexota > Anaerolineae > UBA7937 > JACPPX01 > JACPWV01. The sequence continues at coordinate 169 of JACPWV010000111.1, forward strand.
GATCTCCCAAGTCTGGCTATCCTCCTCTAAGCGCATGTAGACCACGGCTGGTCGTGGCCGAGGTGGTGTTGTGGGCAAAGGCGCTCCGATGACGGGTCCTGATCTGGTCGGGCTCGGCACAACCTCTGGAAGGGATCCCGTGCCGCCGGAGGCCAGCGACCACAGGGTCAGGCCGACCACGATCGTCGCCGCCGTGAGCGGCCAGAATAGAGACCAGGGCCTTCCGCGCCCGGCTGGCAAGACACGTGCCCGGCGGGCTCCCTCCGGGCGACCTTGGCTCGCCAGCCAGGTATGCACCGGCTCCACTTGGGTGCGATAGGCCCCCGAGCTGAGTGGTTCCAAAACTCCGCGCTCGGCCAGCTCCTGCACCCCTGCCGAAACCGCTCGCGCAGAGAGGGATGGACCCTTGCGCTGCAGCAGGAGATGGACCTCCCGCTCCAAGATCACCCCATATCCCCAGCGCAACTCCCCCAGGCAGGACCAAACCGCCTGAGCTTCCGGCGAGGAGGTCTCCCGCAAGTAGTCGAGGTAGGGTTGGGCGTGAGGGGCCGCCGCTAATAGCGCATCCTCCACATCCCGCAGGCGGACTCGACCCTGCTCCCGGCACCGCTCGAAAAGGGTGTAAGCAAATAACCGGAGAAAGTAAGGCTGCCCGGCAGTCACGCGCAGGAGACGTTCCTCGGCCTCGTAATCGTACTTCAACTCTCCGGCCACCAACTCATGCAGCAGCCGACGGGCCTCTTCCTGAGTCAAGGGTCCCAGCCGCCAAAGCAGACGGCGCCGGGGCTCGAGCCAGTCGGCGGGCACGCGCTCAGCCGCGAAGAGCAGCTCCAGGCGGGGCTCGCGGGCAGCCAAATCGCCGAGGTAACGTCCCAGCTCCACCCATCGCGCTGAAGCCTGTTGCACTTCCAACCCCGGGCGGCAGAAATCATCCAAAGCCAAGAGCAGGGGCCAGTGTAGGGCTTGGAGGAGCAAGGGGACATATAGCTGGCCGAACTCGGTCGGGTCCTCCTGGAGATCGAAGGGAAGGGGAACCTCAAGAGGGCTGGCCTCCGCCTCAGCTAGCTTTTGATTAATGGCCTCGGCGAGCCGTGCCAGCGATGGGCCGAGGCGCGGGGCCAAGATGGAAGGGGCGGAGATCTCCACTAAAATGTAGCGACCTGCTAGGCGAGTCCGGAGCTGGCGAAGGAGGGAAGTTTTCCCAAAACGGGGAGGGCCCAGGATCCAAAGCGTCTGCTCCGGGCGCTTGTCGTGCAGCTGCCCCTCCACCCAGGCCAGCGCATCCGGGCGGCCCACAAAGGCCTTGGGATCCTCCACCGGCCGATCGAAGATGTAGGGATTTCCGCGGCTCATCGTTCAGTCTTTAAGGTAGAGGATACGCTCGCAGTTGGAGCAATAGACTAAACCTGCGCCTCCCAGCAGTTCCTGAATCTGGCGAGGAGGCACGTCCACCCCACAGCCCCGGCAAGCGCCCGCCTCCACCGCCGCCACAGCCCGCCCCCCTTTACGCTGCCGCAGATCCTCATACGCGTCCAGGATCTCGGGGGCCAGCCGGGCCACCCGCTTGGCTCTCTGCTGCTCCAATTGATGAAGGAGAGCCTTCGTCCGACTCTCCTCCTCGCTCAACTGGGATTGGGATTGTTCCCAAGCCCCCTCGAGCCGATCCAGCTCCGCCTGCTGGGCCCGCTGCTCGCCCTCCACCTGTTCTACCCGCGCCATCACCTCCAAGGCCTCCTCCTCGAGCTGTGTTTGGCGACGTTGAAAGGACCGCACCTCCTGCTCCAGGCTGGATAGCTCCTTGGGGTTCTTTATCGATCCGCCGTATAGCATCGCTTCGGCACCCGCGATCTTCTCCCGCAGCTCCTCCAGATCCAGCTCCAAGGCGCGCAGGTGGCGGGCCAAGCGGGACCGCTCTTCCTGGGCTTGGGTATAGAGGTTTCGCGCCTCGCGCAGCTCCTGGCTCTCCCCCCGGAGGGAGGCGAGGGCGCCCAGGCTGCGCTTGGCCTCGTCGATCTCCAACGAACCCGCCGATATGGGCAAAGTAAGCCACCCCTCCACTCGCCACCGGCCCCAGGGAGACCAAACCGCTGAAGAATTGGAGGATGAACCAGAAGCCGAGCACGAAGAGGGCCGGGATGGGCACCAAGCGGATGAAATAGAACGCGGTGATCAAGGTGATCACCCGCGCGTGGGGAAAGAGGACCAGGTAGGCGCCCAGTACCCCGGCGATGGCCCCGCTGGCACCCACGTTGGGCACCGGGGAGTGGGGATCCACGGCGATCTGGGCAGCCGAGGCCACCAGCCCGGAGATAAAGTAGAAAAGGACGAAGCGGGCGTGGCCCATGCTGTCCTCGATGTTGTTGCCGAAGATCCACAAGTAGAGCATGTTGCCGATGATGTGAAGCCACCCACCATGCATGAACATGGCGGTGAACAAAGTTAGTGCCGCGTGCGGGCCAAACTGGGTCACCACCTCACGAGGGACCATCCCGGCGAAGCGGATGAACTCCTCCAGGGCGCCCTGGGAATCGTAGTACACCTCCAACAACCACACCACCACGTTGATGGCGATCAGGGCCACGGTCACGATGGGGAAAGTTCGGGTGGGGTTATCATCATGCAGGGGGATCATTCCTCGCTCCGGGGACCATTGTACTATAGGACCCGAGTCGGCACAAGCTTGCTATCCCCGCTTGGCGCGCTTACAATTGGCGGTCGCATGAGCAAGGCAACGCGAGACATCGCAGTAGTCGTCCCGACTTACAATGAGCGGGATAATCTGGAGCCCCTGGCCCGGGAGGTTCTGGCCTCCCCACTTCGGCCGCGCCTGATCGTGGTCGATGACCATTCGCCCGATGGGACGGGCCGCCTGGCCGAGGAGTTGGCTCGCCGCAACAGCCACCTCCGGGTCATCCACCGGCCCCTCAAACTGGGGCTGGGGACGGCCTACATCGCCGGGTTCCGCCGCGCGCTAGATGAAGGGGCACAGCGAATTGTGACCATGGATGCAGACTTCTCCCACCATCCCCGCTACCTGACCGCCTTGGTCGAATCCTCCGACCGCTGGGGGCTGGTCATCGGCTCCCGCTACGTGCCTGGGGGCGGCGCTCTAAATTGCGGGTTGGGGCGACGTGTCTTGAGCCGGTCGGCGAACCTCTTCGCCCGGACCATGCTGGGGCTTCGCGTCCAGGATTGCACAGCGGGATTCCGTTGTTACCGGCGGGAGGTTCTGGAATCCATCGATCTGGACCATATCTTTTCCGATGGCTATTCCTTTCTCATCGAGATGCTTTACAATTGTCAGCAACTCGACTGGCCCATCGGGGAGATCCCGATTCTCTTCGAGGACCGCAGACAGGGGAAGTCAAAGATCTCGCGGGCAGAGATTGGAAAGGCCCTGATGACCGTCCTCCGCCTGAGCCTCCACCGCTTCCGGGGGTAGAGAGTCGGGATGGATGACCAGCCTTGCACCCTTTGCGGTTCCACCGAGGCTGATGAGCTTTATCCCTCCACCCTCGATGCCTCCGGCCCACGGCTGGAGGATTTTCGCTGTACCAGTTTGGGCTACGGGCGACACCCGAGCATCGTGCGCTGCCGTTCGTGTGGGCTGGTTTACGCTCTCCCCCGTATGAGCCCTTCCCAAATTCAAGAGGCCTACCAAGCTGCAGAGGACCCCGACTACGTGGCGGAGCGGGAGGGTCGGGTGCTCACTTTTCATCGCAACCTCGCCCCCGTGGAACGCTGGCTGGGCCCTCGCGCGCCGGGCCGACTGCTGGACGTGGGCTGCCATGTGGGCGTGCTGCTAGAGGTGGCCCGGGAACGGGGGTGGGAGGTGTGGGGGGTGGAACCCTCCCGGTGGGCGGCGGAGCGGGCCCAGGCTAAGGGCCTGCGCGTTTTTTGCGGCACTCTTCGAGAGGCCGGATTCCCCGACGCCTGGTTTGACGCGGTTACCCTATGGGACGTGGTGGAGCACCTGACCGATCCGCAGGGAGAATTGGAGGGGGTCTGGCGAATCCTGAAGCCAGAAGGGATCGTGGCCATCCACACCATGGACATCGAAAGCCCCTTGGCCCGCCTCCTGGGGCCGCGCTGGCCTTGGCTGATGGAGATGCACCTCTTTTACTTCTCGCCGCGGACCCTGGGTCGCCTGATTCAGGAATTGGGCTTTGAGGTGCTGGAGATCCTGCACCAGGGTCGGTATTTGCGGTTGGGGTACCTGTTCTCGCGCCTGGAGCCGTTCGTGGATGGGCTTTCCCCGGCCTTGGTGCAGCTGGTGAAGGCTCTCGGCTTGGCCCCCCGCCCGATTTCAGTGCATCTGGGAGATCTGTTTACCCTTATCGCCCGTAAGCCCTCCCGCCCTTGACCCCCATGGCCTGGCTCCGCGCCTTGACCGTTCGCCGCCTGTACATGGCCGTGCTCTTCGTCTCTATCTTCGCCCTGGCCGCCCAGGAGAACGTGGACCCCGACTTCTGGTGGCACCTCCGCACGGGCCAACTCATCTGGGAGACCCGATCCGTGCCCCGGACCGACCCTTTCTCCTACACCATCCCGAACCGGCCCTGGACTGCCCACGAATGGCTCTCCGAGGTTCTGCTGTACGGCCTGTTCCAACTTTCCGGACAGGAGGGGCTTATCCTTGCTTTCGCGGGTCTGATCACCGCCAGTTTCTTCCTGTTGTATCGTGAGGCTGAGGGGAAGCCCTACTTGGCGGGACTGGTCGTTCTAGGGGCGGCCCTGGCCTCCGCCATCAGCTGGGGGGTGCGGCCCCAGATGATCTCCCTTTTCCTCACCGCTCTCTTTTTGTGGGTTTTGGGCTCACACCGCCGGGGCCACACTCGATGGGTCTGGTGGCTGCCGGCCTTCACCGCCCTGTGGGCCAACCTGCACGGTGGATTTGTCCTGGGATTGGCCGTCCTGGGGGCCTATTTAGTGGGGGGATCTATCGAGCGCGGGTGGGGACGAACCTCCTTTGCACTCCGTCCGTTTGTCGGGGCCCTAGGGCTCTCCATCCCCGCGGCCTTGATCACTCCCCACGGACTCTCCTTCTTCACCTACCCCTTTGCCACCCTCTACAGCCCGACCATGCAAGCCTACATCGTGGAGTGGCAGTCCCCCGATTTCCACCAAAACCAGTTTCAAGCCTTTGCCGCTCTCCTGCTGATGGTCCCCCTCGCCTGGGGGCTCTCGCGGCGACCCCTGGATGCAGTCGAAATACTGTTGATGGTCGGTTTGGGGTATGCCTCCCTGCGATCCGCCCGCCTCATCCCGCTTTTCGCCTTGGCGGCCATTCCCACCCTGAGCCAGCACCTCAACGCGGCCTGGAAGCGTTCAGTTGGGGGCCAACGGTTTCTCACTGCGGCTCCCCCCTCCGCGACCTCCCTGCGGGTTGGGCTAAACCTGGGGATCCTGGTCCTGGTCATCGCGGGAGCCACTGTGAAGGTGGGAGCGGCCCTGGCCAACAACGCCGAAGCTCAGCGGAAAGCCTACCCGGTCGAGGCAGTGAACTTCATGATCGAAAAGGATCTGCAGGGGAACCTGTTCAACCAATACGAGTGGGGTGGCTATTTGATCTGGAGGCTGTATCCCCGGCAGCAGGTGTTCATCGATGGCCGCGCGGATGTCTACGGAGATGCCTACATCGAATCCTACCTCGACGCCTTCCGGCTACGGGAGGATTGGCGTGTTCCCCTCGAACGATATGACATCGATCTGGTGCTCATCAACCGGCACAGCGCCCTGGCCTCCCACCTGGAAACGGATCCGGCTTGGGAGCGGGTCTACAGCGATCCCTTGGCGGTCATCTTTGTGAAACGAGAAGGCTCGGCCACCTGAGCAGTCAGTCGCCTCCCCATCGCTTCTGAGGACACTAGGACTAAAGGGCTATGGCCTCTCGGTAAAGTGTTGGTTAATAATAAGCCTTATTAGGAGCCTCAGCCCAATGCGACAAGCCTCGACCCTTCCGACAAGCTTCTCCTTAGACGCTCTTCTATTTCTCCTACTCACCCTTCCTTATTTCTTGCAATTTCAGGATTCGACCCTCATCCTGATCGTCCCCCTCCTCGCAGCCTACCTCCTCCTGTCCTGTGAGCCGGGCCTCTCATCCCGCAGACATCTCTGGAAATTCGCTCTGATCCTGCTGATGGTCGCCCTGACCACGCTGATCCCTCTGCTCGCCAATATCGCCTTTCGCCTGGAGACGGAGGGCACGACCAACGCGTTCGTCACCGGCGGCACCATGCACGACGGGGCCCTCCAGACCGAGGAGGCGGTGCGGCTATTCCTGGAGGGGAAGAACCCCTACACCGAGGGTTATTCCAACACATTGGTAGCCCAGTACCCGATGGACTTGGTCGCCGTCAACCCCGCCCTGAACCATTATGTGTATCTGCCTTTTACGTTTCTCCTCTCTGCTCCTTTCTATTGGGGTTTCCATAATTTCCTCGGATGGTACGACCAGAGGCTGGTATACGGACTCGGTTACCTCGCCGTCCTTTTGCTCGTGCCCTTTCAAGCGTGGGCCCGAGAGAATCGGCTCCTATTGTGGATCGTCCTGGGGCTCAACCCCTTGCTGACCGGGCATGTGGATGTGGGGATTACAACGGGAGTGAATGATTACCTGGTGCTCTCCTTGGTGATGCTCACGGTCGCGCTGCTCCACAGGGGCAATCGGCTCCTATCCGCCGTTCCTCTGGCCCTGGCCAGCGCCATCAAGCCCTCAGCCTGGTTCTTCCTTCCTTTTTACTTCGTACTGCAGAGCGACTTGAAATCGGGCGCGGAATTCCCGCGCTCAGTGAGGAAGCCTGTGCTCATCTACGCCGTCGTTCTGGCTATTATCATCCTTCCCTTTTTACTATGGGACCCCGGGGCCTTCCTGGAAGATAATCTGTTTTACACTGCGGGCGGTTCGGCCACGCCCTACCCCCTCCGCGGGCTGGGTCTGAGCACCATCCTGCTGGAGAGCGGGCTGATCTCTTCGCGAGCGGCGACCTTCCCCTTCTGGATCCTGGAGCTGTCTTTCGGGGGAGTTGTTCTCGTAGTGTTGTTGCGGCAACAGCTCAAACACAACACGATACGTCAGGCATGGCTAGGCTATAGCCTATTTCTGGGAACGACGGCTTTCTTCTCGCGCTTCTTAAATCCCAACTACCTGGGCTATATCCTGGCTGTGCTGGCCCTAGGCCTATGGTCGGATTCATCTTCCCTTTCTACTGAATCGCCCCTTGCCGAACAGAGGCGAGATGGAACGTAGTCCTCTCCGCTTAGACACCCTCCTCCTTCTCCTTATGGTGGCTATCCACGGGGTGAATAACACCCTCTATCTGGGCCCGCCGGCAGTCCTCCTGGCAGGCATCTACCTGGCCCTGGATCTGGGCTTCCGGTCACCCCACCCGCGAGTCGCACCTTGGCTTTTCCGAATTCGCCTGGCCTTGGCGACCCTGGCCATTCTCTTCCTGGCCGTCCTGCCGCTGGCCACTCTGGTCGCCTTTCGGGTGCTCGGAGAGCCGGGATCCGATCTGTTTGTCACCACGCGAACGATTCACGACGGAGCCTTGCAGACCGAGGCGGCAGTACGTTTCCTTCTCGAAGGACGAAATCCATATGTAGACAGCTACGCCCAGACCCTGGTCGCCCGCTACCCAATGTGGGAAGAATTCCAACTGAACTTCAACCCCGCCATCTACCATTACGTCTATCTGCCGGTAACTTTTATGGCCTCTATTCCCTTCTACCTCGCCTCTCAAGGCTTTCTAGGGTGGTACGATCAACGGATCGCTTACGGATTGCTCTTCTTCCTTCTGCTTTGGCTCCTGCCGTTGATGGCTCGTGAGCCTGCTCATAAGCTGGGAGCAGCGATCACAGTCGGCCTGAATCCCCTGATGATGGGTTTTCTGCCCGTGGGACTGGCTGCGGGGATAAACGATTATTTCGTCCTGTCGCTGGTCGTCCTGGCCGTAGTGCTGTGGCGGCGCGGGCGATTGAGTCTCTCCGCTGCCGCGATGGCCTTGGCCCTGGCCAGCAAACAGACAGCCTGGTTCGCGCTGCCCTTGTGGGGCATCCTGGTGTGGCACTCCGCTCGCCAGAGCACGAGCCCCTGGGCCATGATGAGGCCTCTGATCGTCCTCGTCCTCCTTTCGACGATGCTGATCCTGCCCTTTGTCCTTTGGAGCCCTGGAGACTTCTGGGACGACACGATCTCCTACCTCTCAGGGTCCCTGGCTACGAGCTTCCCCATCAAGGGATTCGGGTTGAGTGGGATCCTTCTGGCGGCGGGGATCCTTCCTTCGAGCCGGGCCTATTTTCCCTTCTGGGTCTTTCAGTTGTTGCTGGGTGTGCCAGCCTTGCTCTATGCCGGATGGCGCCTATACCAGCGCGGGAGCTTGCGAGAGTTCTGGTTCGGCTACAGCATCCTGCTGTTCGCGGTAAACTACACCTCGCGATACTTCCACACCAACCACCTGGGCTATATCGTGGCTTTGCTCTTCCTGGGTTTTCTGGCCGACGACCGTCCCCCGGAACACAGCCAGACCAGAAACGGAAAAAGCGCTTTCGGGAGATGGCCCGCCGGCCTTCCCTCGCAATGAAGGGCTATCGGCCCCGGGGCGAAAACCACACCCAGCGCTCGCCCGATCTAGGAAAGAAACCCTATGGCCAAGACTGGAAGCCTTAGGTTAAACTCGGAATCGATTCCCCTTCGAATGCGTAGCTATAAGGCCAAGGGATCACCATCCCGTGTGCTTCCGCCCTCTTAAGTCCAGCCGCTCATGGGGACCTCGACTGGCCCTGGTCGGGCTCCTAGTGGTCCTCTATTTGGGCGCCGCCGGGGCTATCTATCAGGTCTACACCGCCCGCATTCCCTCGGGCAACGATTTCTACTCCCGCTGGTTCGGGGCCAGAACTCTATTATTAGAAGGAAGGAACCCTTACTCGGCCGAGGTCACCCGGGATATCCAACTGGGGATGTACGGCCGTCTTGCCCGCCCGGACGAGGACCAGGTGGCCTTCGCCTACCCGCTCTATGTCGCTCTCTTGATAGCCCCGTTGGTGGGTTTCCCCTATCCTCAAGCCCAGGCGTTGTGGTCGGCAGCCCTGCTCTTCACCACGGTTGCCTCGGTGCTGCTGAGCCTCAGTTGGGTGGGTTGGCGGCCCTCTCGGCTGGGCTCCATCCTGCTCGTGCTTTGGGCGCTTTTTCTCTACCCGATCGCACGCAGCCTCATCCTAGGGCAGTTCTCCTTACTGGTCCTGGCCCTTTTAGTGACTGCCTTGTGGGCGTTCCGGACTCAGCGGGAGGGGTGGGCCGGCATCGCGCTGGCCGGGGCCACCCTGAAACCCCAGATGGTGTTTCTCCTGATCCCGCTGCTTCTGGCTTGGGCGGTGGGAACACGCCGCTGGAGGGTTATCCTGGGCTTCCTGGGGGCGATAACGGTGCTCATCGCCCTCCCCTGGCTGTGGTTGCCCGGCTGGCCAGTCCCTTTTCTAGCTGGGCTGCCGGAGTACCAGCGCTACAGCGGGGCGTACACCGGTTCCCTCTCACCCCTGGCCCTCACTCTGGCGCCTCTCCCTAGCGAGTTGCAAGGGCCGCTGGTATTCTTGTTGGGGCTGGCCCTTCTTGGTGCAACGCTATGGGCCTGGTATCGACTCTGGCGAGACAAAGCAGTCGATCTCTATTGGCCCCTGGGCCTGGCCATCCTGGCGACGTTGCTCGTCCCGATGCAGAGTGGGACGACCAATCAAGTCCTGCTCCTGCTGCCCCTGCTCTCTGTTTTTCACGAATGGAACCGACGAGGCACTGCCTCTTCCGACCTCACCTCGAGAGTGCTGAGGAAAGGCCGCGGATGGCTGCCCGTAGTCGCGCTCTTTTTGCTCCTGGCTCCGTGGGCACTGTTCTTGGCCACGGTGAAGGGGGATGCAGAGCAGGCGATCATGTTTCTCCCTCTACCCTGGCTGACCCTCGTCCTGGCGATCCTGAGTCGACCCGGAGGTCAGTAAAAAGCGACAGACGATGGGGGACTGGCGTAAACACCTGGCTATCATAATGCCGCTCGTTTGGCTGATGGGGGTGTTTCTGCTCTTCTACGCCGTGCAGAAGCCCGTACCGGCGGGCCAGGCCCTGGCTGTGGTCCGGACTGGGCTCGACCTCGCCGCGGCCCTCTTCATTTTCGTCTTGGGCGCCGCTTTGGGCCGACGGCTCCTGGCACGCTTCCCCTTCCAAACAGAGGGCGAGCGTTGGCTGTTCGGGGTCGGGGTGGGGTTGGCTGCGCTTTCCATCGCCACGTTGGTGCTGGGACTGGCGGGGGGGTTCTCGCACCTCACCCTATCCGCAATGGCCGCTCTCCTGAGCCTGCTCATGCTACCTGCTCTCTACTCAGCGCTCCGCGCGGCGGCGACCATCCTGCGGAGCCTTCGCCCGCCCCTGCCCCTGAGGCTCTATTTTGCGATCAGTTTAGCTCTCTCCCTACTCCTGGCCCTGGCTCCCCCCAGCACCGCCTTCGATGCCTTGCTCTACCATCTGGCCGGCCCCAAATTGTATCTGGAGGCGGGGCGTATCTATGCCATCGACAACCCTCCCCTCTATTTCCCCTCCTTGGTGGAGATGCTCTTTGGCTTGGCCATGGCCATCCGCGGCGATATCGCTGCGCAACTGCTCCACTACGGTTACGGCACGCTGTCAGCGGGGGCTGCGTACCTCATCGCCAGCCGGTTCCTCTCCCCCCAGTCGAGGTGGTGGGCCTTGGCCCTCTTGTGGTCCATGCCGATGTTCCCCCTGCTCATGGGCTGGGCCTATGTCGACCTGGCTCTCCTATTCTACGAGTTGCTCGCCGCTTACGCCTTTCTGCGCTGGCTGGAGGACGAGTCTCGCCCCTGGCTTCTCTTGAGCGGGGCCTGCGCTGGCCTGGCCATGGGGGTGAAGTACACCGCCTTCGTCCTGCCCCTAGCTCTTTTGGGATTGTGGGCCTGGCACGCGCTGAGGCGGGGGCGTTTTCAAGCACGCTTGGTCGAGGGTATTCTGTTCTGCGTTCTGGCGCTGGGAGTGGCCGCGCCGTGGTTTCTGCGCAATGGGTGGTTAGTAGGCAACCCGATCTATCCATTCCTATGGGGCGGCAAGTTCTGGGATAGTTGGCTGGCCCACTGGTATGAGCAGCCTGGAACCGGAGTGGGCTTGGATCTAGCCAGCTTGCTGCGACTGCCTCTCAGCATCACTCTCGGTGTCGATCTATGGGGGGGGGCTCGGGATGAGACCTTTTACGACGGGCGCACCGGACCACTCCTGTTGGCACTGCTGCCTGTCCTGCTGATTGCCCGCCGCATTCCAGGTCGAGCCAACCCCGACGGCGCGTGTCGAGCAGCTGAGCTTGGGTCTGCTGACCCAGGTCAGCGAGTTCGTCTCCCTCAACCCCCTGCCTTACCTCTTCGGCTACGAGGGGCGAGACGAATATCTGCACCGCGTCCTGGGCCCTCACTATGCGGCCATGGAATACATCAACACCCGGCTTCCGGCGGGTAGCACAGTCCAGTTCTTATGGGAGCCGCGCACCTATTACAGCCAGCGGCCAGCCCGACCCGATCCCATCTTGGGAGTCTTTAAACATGAGGCCTTCCTCCGCGGGAACGCGGATGAGATCGCAGGTGTCTGGCGAGAACAAGGGATCACCCATGTATTGTTTTGGCATGCGGGTTTCGACTTCCTCCAGCGGGCTGCAGATCGGCGTTTCGTGTTGAGTGGGGAGGAGGCCGCAATATGGGACAGGCTACGAAATGGCTATCTGCTTCCCCTCTATCGTGACGATCAGGGAGCCTATATCCTTTATGAGTTGTCCACTCCCTTGTCTTGAATCGCCCTGCAATCCGTTCAGGCGTCGGATCGTGTCGGCCGACCCGGCTCTGGCTGCGAGGATGCGATGATCACCTGGGCACGTGCCATCTCAGCCCGGTGGCGGAGTCTGGATCCAGCCTGGCGCTACGCGCTAGGGCTTTTCTTCGCCCTGCGAATCGGCCTCTCTCTTTTCGCGGCTTTGCTTGTTTCCATCTCCGATGCCCCTCTCGACCCGGATCCGATCCTTCGCCCCTACCAGGGGATCCCGCCAGTCCAGGGGGGCCTGGCCGGTCTGGTGCTGGGCCCCTGGCAGCGGTTCGATGGCCTGTGGTACCTGAAAATTGCGCAGTGGGGCTACTCCACTTCGGAGGACATTCACTTCCCGCCCCTTTATCCGTTGCTGATCCGCATCGTGGGCTCCCTGCTCGCGGATCAATACTTTCTGGCCGCCATTCTGCTCTCCAACCTGTTCTACGTTCTCGCCCTTCTCCACCTCTACCGATTGGCGTCACGCGAGGTGGGCCCAGCTGTTGGGAGACGTGCGCTGCTTTATCTGTCCATTTTCCCGACGGCTTTCTTCTTCCTGGCCCCCTACTCCGAGCCCCTGTTTTTGCTTTTCGCCGTCGCCTCTTTCGATCATCTTCGCCGAGGATCCTGGTTCTGGGCAGGGTTCTGGGGGTTCCTGGCGACGTTGACCCGGCTTCAGGGTTGGGTTTTGATATTCCCTCTCCTCTATGAATTCCTCCAACAGCAGCGCGGGCGGGTGCTCCGAAAAGGGGACCTCCTCTCTTTGGGCCTGATCCCTGCGGCGATAGTCTTCTATCTGGGTTTGAGGTTCGCGTGGGGCCTGGGGCCCCTGTTGCCAATGGAGGAGCCGAGCCTCCACGCTCGGATAGTGCTCCCTTGGGAGAACCTCCTGTACAGTTTACAGACTTTGGCCTCGGGGCGATTTCATCAAGCCGATCTCCTCAATTTGGGCTCGGCGGTGCTCTTTGCTTTGTTCATCGTCTACTCTTGGAATCAGCTACCGAGGTCATATCACGCCTATCTGATCTCCGGCCTTTTATTCCTGACGATGCGCTGGGTAGAGACCCAACCCCTGAACAGCCTGTCCCGATATGTGTTAGGATTGTTCCCCGCTTTCATGTACCTGGGCCAAGTGGGTCAGAACGTCATTTGGCACCGGGTTATCGTGTATAGTTCCCTCCCCCTACTTTTGTACTTGACTGGGCAATTCGTGCTATGGGGATGGGTGGCTTAGGTGGATCATGCGCGGCGAAGCGAGTCCGGCCGGATCGGATCGAACCTGGGCGGTCAGCGTCTCGCTGCTGGCCCTGGGCCTGGGTCTAACGCCCTACCTGGCCGGCTATGCCCTGGCGCCCCCGGATGTGGAGTTCGGCGGGCTGGTGATGAACATCGAGGACTCCCACAGCTATTTGGCCAAGATGCTCCAAGGAGCCCAGGGGCACTTACTTTACCGGATCCCCTATACCTCGGAGCAGCACGAGCCAGCCTTCCTGGGTGGGTTCTACTTCTTCTGGGGCTGGGTGGCCCGAAGCATTGGTGCGCCCCTCATGCTGGTTTGGCACCTGAGTCGCATCGCTTCGGGCGCCTTCCTTTTGTGGGCCACCTATCGCTTTATCGCCCACTTCCTGTCGAGGGTCGAAGTGCGCCGTCTCGCCTTCCTGTTGGCCATCTTCAGTTCCGGCTTGGGGTGGGGCTTGCTCTTGCTGGGGCTTCCTTTTTTTCTCGATTTTTTCCCTGTCGATTTCAAGATGCCCGAGGCCCATCTGTTCTTCACCTTGCTCACCTTCCCCCATTTCTCCTTCGCCACCGGTCTTCTGCTCCTGATCTTCCTCGACCTCTTAACTTATCTCGAAGCCGGACGCCTGGTCCACGCGATCCGGTTGGGCGCTCAAGTAACGCTGCTCATCATCACGCTGCCGTACTTGGCCTACTTGGTGGCTGGCCTGGGGTTGATTTATCTATTGATACTTGCCCTGGGCGATAGCGCCCCCTCCTGGAAAAGGCTGTGGGGCCTCTGGCCAGCGGTCGTCATTCCAGCGCCCTTGATCGTCTACTATGGCCTGGTCTTTACTCGCTCCTTACCCTTTCGAGCCTGGGCCGAGCAGTCGGTGACCCTCTCTCCTCACCCACTGCATTACCTAATCGCCTATCTGCCTCTCGGCCTCCTGGCGCTGCCCGGCTTGGTGGCCGCCTGGCGCGAGCGAAACACCCGTTCGTTGTTGCTGCTCAGCTGGGCATTGGGCGGCCTGGCTCTGGCTTATCTTCCCCTCGCCTGGCAGCGGCGGCTGATCATGGGATACCACCTGCCCCTCAGCCTCTTGGCGGCCATGGGCGCCCACTCCTTTTGGCTGCCTCGTGGGAGTGATGCACCCTGGCTGCAGCGCTGGGCCGCCTGGCGCAAGATGGATCCCTCCCGTATGGCGAGTACACTCCTGAGCGCATTTTTTCTATTCAACACCATCTCCAATGTCTACATCCTGGCCAGCCTGGCGGTTACCGCCGCGCAACACCCGTATCCTTTTTTCCGCGAACGAGCTGAGGTAGAGGCGGTGGAGTGGCTGGCGCGGGCGGTGCCCAGCGAGAGCGTGATCTTGTCCAGTGACTGGACTGGAGGCTACATCCCCGCCCGCAGCAGCCGGCGCGTTTTTATCGGACACTGGGTGGAGACGCTGGACTTCTCGGCCAAGCTATCTGAAGCCAGGCGCTTCTTCGATGCCGCCACCCCCGATAAGTGGCGAAGGGAGTTTCTGGCCACACGTCAGATCGATTATCTTTTCTATGGGCCTCGCGAGCGGGAGTGGGGGGCCTTCGAGCCCAGCTATGTCCCCTACCTGATCCGGCGCTTCTCCAACTCCCTGGTCTCGATTTATGAGGTGAGCCTTTTCACCACCAGGCAAAGTTCATGAACATTCTTTCCTCTTCCCTGTATCGAGATGTGCTGGCGGTGGTG
>JACPWV010000026.1 GCA_016196905.1 Chloroflexota bacterium
CAGCAGGGTGAGCTGCGCATTGAGAACTTCGACGGGGGGGAGGTAGAGCGGGCCGCGCTGGTGATCTCGGCCACCACCCCCTTCACTACCGAGGTGGCCACTTACGAGTATTCGATTCGCCGCTTAGACTGAATGAGGCGTGGGTGCCTCGTCTGCTGGCGCTCGGCGGAATAAGTCGCCGGAAAAATTCCGCATCTCTGGTAGACGGGCGGGGACGAGCCCCGCCCCTATATTTTCGGGGCGAGATTCGTAGTGGAGAGTGAAGCGGATAATACCGAAAGGAGTCTCGGGCTCAGGGCGTGGGTGCGAGCTCGGCTCCCAGCTGCAGGCAGCCGCTGGGGGTGCATTCCAGATCGGCCACCTCGCCGGTGGCGCCCCAGGGGCCCGTTTCGGTCTCGTTAAAGAGGAGGAGGACGCCCGCCGCGTTGCCCAAGCGCAGGGCAATCAGCTCCCGACCGCCCCAGACCTGCATCTCCCCGGCCTCCATCAAGCCCTGGAAGCGCAGCTCCCCATCGACGCGCACCTCTACCCAACTGCGCGCGATGGCCTCCAATTGGATCTGGACACCGCCGGGGGCGGGCGTGGGGGAAGGTGCCGACTCCGTGGGGACGGGCGTCGCTGTCGGCCGAGGGGTGGAAGTGGGGGTTGGCGTGGGGGCCAGGATGGGCCCCACGTATTGGCTGAAGCCCCAGGCGGCCAAAAGGGCGATGCCCAGGATGATGACCACCCCCACCCACATGTCGGCGGAGAAGAGAGGCATGGGTAAGGCCCGCGCCAAAGCGGTCTGGACAGCGGGAACCTCCTCGGGCTCCCCCCACAGCCGCATCACCTCACCTACATCCAGGCCCAGGAAGCGGGCGTAGATCTTGAGTAAGCCTTTGGTGTAGACCCGATCGGGCAGGACAGAGTAGTCCTCCTCCTCGAGCGCGATCAGCAGTCGATCGCGGATCTTGGTGGCCTCCTCGGCCTGCTCCAGGGTGAGGCCTTTCTCTTGGCGGGCGCGGCGGAGCGTCTCACCCAGGGATCCCATTTTCGACCTCGCTCGAGTTCAGCTCCAATCAATACACTATATCCGGCGGGGGACAGCTCGTCAAGCCGTGGTCAGGATCTCTTCACGGTGTTATAATCAAAGTCATGTGGGAGCGCAGGCTCGCACTTCCCCGACATGCCTTGGGCCGCAGACGAACGGAGGCCGAGCAGGCGCTGTCTCGCTGGGCGCTTGCCCTGGGCGGCGCCTTTGCCTTGTTTGTGTTGGGAGGGATCGCCTCCGGCTATCTCTTCTATACCTCGGTGCGGGATATCGTGGCCAACACCGGTCTGCCTTCTTTCGAGAATCTGCCGCTGGTCGGGGAGAATCGCATCAACATGGCCTACTTCCTGGGGGAGGTGAGTGGCTACCCGGGCGGCGGCCCTACCCTGGCCGAGCGAACGGTGGAGCTCAACTTCGGCGTCCCCATCCATTACCATGTCTTGATCGACTTCGAGGGGTTCGTGGCGGCGGTGGATGCCCTGGGCGGAATCAGCGTGGAGGTGGAGCGCGCCATATACGATCCCAATTACCCCGATAACAATTTCGGGGTCATGAGCATCTACATCCCGGCTGGCCAGCAGTGGATGGACGGGGAGACGGCGCTGCGCTATGTGCGCAGCCGCAGCGGCTCCAGTGACTGGGAACGGGGGCGGCGCCAGCAGAAGGTGTTGCTGGCCATTCGCGATCGGGTTCTCCGCCTCGATCTTCTCCCGCGTTTGCCCGAACTTCTGCAGCGCTTCGGCGGCATACTGGAGACGAACCTGCAGCCAGCCCAGATCCTGGCTCTGGCCCAGATCGCGCCCCAGGTGAGCAGTGGGAACATTCGCCTGGAGGTGATCGACCACACCCGCAGTATCCCGGTCATTCTGGAAAGCGGCGCCGATGTTCTCTTCCCCGATCGCGCCAGCATCTGCCAGGTGATCCAGGAGATCTTCCAGAGCTGTCCGGCCGCTGCCCCGGCCCAACCATGAGCGCAACCTACCCTGGCGAGTCCCTCGCCACACAGGAGTACCATTATCCGCGGCGGTGGGTGTGGGGCTGGCGGCTGCTTTTTGGCCTGCCCAGCGCGGTGGTGCTCCTCCGCTTTGTCCTGGGCTGGGCCGAGGCCATCTTTACCCTGCTGCAAGAAGTGGGGCTGTTCCCGGCCTCTGCGATCCGCGCTGATTTCGTAGATCTCTCGCGCAACACCTGGGCCCTGTTCTTCCTGCTGCTCCTTTTCTACTTCTTCTACAATATCTTCCCCAAGTTCCGGATCGGCCCCACCCACCTGGAGGTGAGCTTCTTTGGAGGCTGGTACCCCTTGGCCTGGTCGGACGTGACCCGGTTGGTCTCCACCCAGATGGGGGAAACCGAGCGGCTCATCGTCCTGGTTCAAGTGCGTCAAAGCGCCCTGCCCCTGGGCCGGCGTTTGGCCTACTCTCTGCAGGGCGCGCTATACGGAGTAGGCTTCGTCCCCGGGTTTTTGGTGATTAGCGACCTGATCGGCTTCGATGAGTTAGTGGCCACCATCGCCTCCCAGCTGGGTGGCGAGCTGGCCTCGCCCGAACCGATAACGCTCGCCCCTGGGGAAGAGCAAGCGGCGACACCCGCTTCTGGTGCAGTGATGGATGAGTATTTCTCCCCACTGTGGCAGATGCTGTTCCAGCCCGGCCCAACTCTGCAACGGTTGGTGGAGGGCCTGGCCGACCTGGAACTGCGGCCCGCCGTTCGGCTCGACCTCCTTCTGGCCGCCGCGCCGGCTTTGCTGTTTGTGATGAGCAGCTGGCTGTTCGGGCACAACCTCTGGAGCGTGCTTTTCGTGCTGTTCTTGGCCCTTTTGGAGGGCGCCTTGGGCCCCCTCAACGTTTGGGCCCTGAGC
>JACPWV010000109.1 GCA_016196905.1 Chloroflexota bacterium
GAATTCACCGCCCTGGGGGTCACGCGTCTCTTGGAGGCGATTCGCCTGGTGGATGCGGAGATTCGCTTCTACCAGGCGTCGAGTTCAGAAATGTTCGGCAAGGTCCAGCAAGTTCCCCAGAACGAGAAGACTCCCTTCTACCCACGCAGCCCCTACGGGGTGGCCAAGGTCTACGCTCATTGGATCACGGTCAACTACCGGGAGTCCTACGGCCTCTACGCCTGCTCGGGGATCCTCTTCAACCACGAAAGCCCCCGACGGGGCCGGGAGTTCGTCACCCACAAGGTGACCCATGGGGCGGCCCGGATCAAGTTGGGCCTGGCCGAGGAACTCCGCCTCGGCAACCTGGATTCGGCCCGCGATTGGGGCTACGCCGGGGATTACGTGAAGGCCATGTGGCTCATGCTCCAGCAGCCGGAGCCGGAGGATTATGTCATCGCCACGGGAGTAACCCATTCGGTGCGAGCGCTCTGCCAAGTGGCCTTCGATTACCTGGGCCTGAACTGGGAGGAACACGTCATCGCCAACCATCCCCCGGATCTTCGCCCGGCCGAGGTGGATCATCTGGTGGGCGATGCCTCCAAAGCCAAAACCAAGTTAGGCTGGGAGCCCGCCGCCTCCTTCGAGGAGTTGATCCGCATGATGGTGGACGCCGACTTGGAAGCCCTCAAAAAAGAACTGGCTGAGGCTTCGCCCCGGAAGAGATGAGCATGGCCCCCCCTATCCGCTTCGGCACCGACGGCTGGCGCGGCACCATCGCCGAAGATTTCACCTTCGATAATGTGCGCCGTTGTACGCAAGGCGTGGCTTCTTTCCTGAAGAAACGGGGGATGGCTGAGCGCGGGCTGGTGGTGGGCTACGACACGCGCTTCGCCTCGGAGCACTTCGCTATGGCGGTCGCCGAGGTCCTGGCCGGCAACGGCATCCGCGCCTACCTTTGCCAACGGGCCACGCCCACCCCGGCGGTCTCCTACTCCATCTTGAGCCGCAGCGCTGCTGGGGCCATCGTCATCACCGCCAGCCACAACCCGCCCACCGACAACGGCTTTAAGGTGCGCTCCGAGTATGGCGGGGCCACCGCTCCCGCGGACCTGGAGGCCATCGAGGCAGAGATCGCTGTGGCGACGCGGTGGGAGCGTTTGGCCTTTGAGGAGGGTCGGCGGCGCGGGTTGATCGAGATCTTCGACCCGGCCCCCGACTACATCCAGCAGTTGCAGCGCCTGATCGATGTGAGCCCGCTGCGCGATCACCACTTCAAAATCGCGGTGGATGCCATGTGGGGCGCGGGGGCAGGGTGGCTGCCTCGGCTGTTGGGTGGTGGGAAGACCAGAGTGCGCGAGTTGCATGGAACCCGCCATCCGCTCTTCCCGGAGATGGAGCGGCCGGAACCGATCCCCCCCAACCTGGATGCGTTGCAGGCCGAGGTGCGCAACACGCGTGCCGACCTAGGCTTGGCCTTGGATGGGGACGCCGATCGGGTGGGGCTCATAGATGAGCGGGGCGAGTTCGTCACCCAGCTCCAGGTGTACGCGCTGTTGGCCCTCTACCTTTTGGAGGTGCGCGGCTGGCGCGGACCCATCGTCAAAACCTTATCCACGACCTCCATGCTGTATCAACTCGGCCAGCTGTATAACGTCCCGGTTTACGAGACCGGGGTGGGCTTTAAATTCGTGGCCCCCAAGATGCTGGAGGTGGATGCCCTCATCGGTGGCGAGGAGAGCGGGGGCTTCGCCTTCCGCGAACACGTTCCCGAGCGGGATGGCATTTTGGCCTCCCTTTTTCTACTGGATTTGATGCGCCATTTCAAAAAGACCCCCTCGCAGATGATTGAATACCTGTATGCTAAGGTGGGGCCCCATCACTATGACCGTCGGGATCGTTTGTTCCCGGTTGAGCAGCGCGAGGCGGTGGCTCGCCGTTTGCGCGAAGCGCGGCCCAAGGCCTTAGCCGGGCTGCCTGTGACGCGCATCGTCACTCAGGATGGCTTCAAGTACGAGTTGAATGGGGGCTCCTGGCTGCTCATCCGCTTTTCAGG
This sequence comes from Chloroflexota bacterium, assembly GCA_016196905.1. Lineage (GTDB taxonomy): Bacteria > Chloroflexota > Anaerolineae > UBA7937 > JACPPX01 > JACPWV01. The sequence continues at coordinate 2,036 of JACPWV010000109.1, forward strand.
CACGGAGCCCAAGATCCGGGTGTACGCCGAGGCGCCCAGCCCAGAGGCGGTGGGTGCGCTCCTCGACGAAGGGCTGGGCCTGGTTGGAATGGAAGGATGACCATCGAACTGATCGATAGCCACGCTCACCTGGACGCCGAGGAGTTCTCCGCGGACCTGCCCGAGGTGTTGCAGCGCGCTGCCGAAGCGGGCGTGGTATCTATTGTGGCCCCAGGCATCGACTTGGAATCGAGTCGCAGGCTGGTCTCCCTCGCTCATCAATACGATAGGATTTACGTAGCGGTTGGCATTCATCCGCACCAGGCCGATGGATTTACGGGGCAGGAAATAACGGAATTAAGGGAATTAGCGGGGGACGAGAAGGTGGTGGCCATCGGGGAGATCGGTCTGGATTACGAACGTGAGTACACCCCCCGCCAGGATCAGCGGCGAGCACTGCGCGCGCAGTTGGAGTTGGCCTGCGAGTTGAGCTTGCCGGTCATCCTCCACCATCGCCAGGCGAAGGAGGATCTATGGTCCCTGTTGTCCGAGGCTGGCCCGGACTTACGGGGCGTGTTTCATGCCTTCGCGGGGGACGAGGCTTGGGCGCGGCGCTGCCTGGAGACGGGCTTCTACCTGTCCATCGCCGGGCCGGTGACCTTCCTCAACGCGCGCAAGCTGCAGGCCACGTTGGCTCGTCTTCCCCTGGAGAGCCTGCTCCTGGAGACCGATTCGCCCTATCTCGCCCCGCA
>JACPWV010000108.1 GCA_016196905.1 Chloroflexota bacterium
AAATGCCGAGGCAGGGATTTGAACCCTGATGCCGTTGCCGACACTGCGCCCTGAACGCAGCGCGTCTACCAGTTCCGCCACCTCGGCATATCCGCGCTTTTGATTCTGATGTTCGAGTATGATCCCCTTCCCGGCATCCGCCTGAGGCGGGCGCGTCTACCAGTTCCGCCACCTCGGCGCGAATCGCCCCCTTCACTTAATCGAGTCGGGCTGCCCTGAATCTAACACCACTGGGGCGGAGTTGTCAACTTGAGCGCTAATCCTCGGCCTCGCTCACCAGTACGCGCTGGACGTTGACATACCACTGGGCGATGGTCCGAAAGCGATCGCTGGGATGGGTCAAGGGGGCTAGCTGCACCCCGCCCACCCTGGCGTCCACCCCGTAGGTGTAGATGGGGTGGTAGAGGAGGATAGCCGGGACCTCCTCGGCGAAAACCCGCTGGAAGAGATCGTAGAGCTCCTTGCGCCGGGCGGGATCGGAGGTGCGCCGGGCCTCCTCCAGGGCCTCATCCGCATCGCGGTTGCTCCAGCCTGGGTAGTTCTGTCCGCCCTCTCCGGTCTGCGTGGAGTGCCACATCTCATAGGCATCCGGATCGGCCGGCAGATCGCCCCACTCGTAGAGCAAGGCCATGAAACGGCGCGGGGCCAGCGCCTCTTGCACGATCCCCGGATTCCCGAGCACCAGAGTATTTACCTTTATCCCGATCTCCCATAGTTGGCGGGCGATCTCCTCGATGATGCGCCGACGCAGGGGATCATCGTTGGTCAGGAGGGAGAACTCCAGAGGCACCCCCTCCTTCTCGCGCACCCCATCACCATCCTGGTCCATCCAGCCGGCCGCCTCCAACAGGGTGCGGGCTTGGTTGGGATCGTAAAAATAATGAGGGATGTCCGGGTTAAAAGCCCAACTCCCGGGAGGATAGATGCTGTGGGCCACAATGGCCTGACCCTCTAGGATCTGATCGATGATGCGCTGGCGATCGATCCCCCACAGCAGGGCCTGGCGCACTTCCTTCTCGCGCAGCGCCGGCTCAATCAGGTTTAGGAAAATCAGTGCGTATCCCGAGGTGGGCGCCGAATAGAGGACCAGGTTCTCCTGGCGGCGGGCCTCCTCTAAATCTTCCGAACGCACCTGGGTGACCCCCTGGATCTCCCCCCGCAGGTACGCGGCCCACACGCTGCTCACATCCGGGTAGAAGCGAAACTCGATGCGGCTCAGACGGGGCGGCTGGTCATAATACGGCGGAAAGGCCTCCAAAGCGGCCCGGTCGTAGCTCAGCTCCACCAGCCGGAAAGGGCCCGTCCCGATGGGACGCACGTTGAAGAGGTTGCGCGGCAGATCGCGGGCGGGGACCCCGCCCAGCAGATGGCGGGGCAGGAGTCCCAGAGAGGTGTAGGACAGGAAGGGGGAGAAGGGCTCGGGCAGGATGAAGGCCACGGCGTAATTATCGATCTTCTCCACCGTGACCGCCCGCCAGAGTTGGGCCAATTGAGGCGGCCCTTGAAACTCGGGGGCTTGGATAGCCTGGATGGTGAAAACCACATCATCGGCGGTGAAGGGGGGGCCATCGTGCCAGCGCACGCCGCGGCGCAGATAGAAGGTGTAGCGGGTCCCATCCGGGGAGATCTCCCAGCGCTCCGCCAAGTCGGGGACGGTGGCGCCGGAGAGATCGCTCCGGGTCAGGCCGGAGAAGATGAGCGAGGCCAGGTCCACATCGACTTGGTTGAATTGGCTCAGCAGGGGATTGATGGAGGACGGTCTACCAGCCAGGCCCTCCACGTAGATGCCGCCCGCTTCGGGCACGGTCACTGTGGTGGTGGTATAGGCCAGATAGCCCAGCAGGACGATGAGTATGAAAGCCCCCAGCAGTGCGGTCAGCACCTGCCCGCGCAGGTAGTGGATCAAGGCCTGACCTCACCCGGTGGCCGGCTGGAGGATCACCGAGGCGATGGAGATGACGAAGAAAAGCACGGCCAATAGGATGGTCAGATTGAACAGCGTCTGCTCCACCCCCCGCCGGCTCTTGTAGATGCTCCCCTCGCCGCCGAAGAGGCCGCCCAGCCCGGCCCCCTTGGCCTGGAGGAGCACCGCTACGATCAGAGCGCTGGCGATAATGATTTGAGCGATGCGCAAATAGGTGATCAAGAGTGTCCTCCCCTCCGCTGCAGCGATTATACCCGCCCTGGGTGGGCCCAGCAAACCCCTTGGGTCTTTGCCCAGAGCCTCTCCTCGGCAACAGAGGACGCCTGCATGGCCAGATCGACCTCCGGCCGGCCGCGCAACAGACCCGGCCGGACGCGGCGAGGAACGATCACTCGCAGGGCCCGGGGCACCACCTGGATGGCGATCGGCGTGGTCCCGCTCGGTTCCCCATCGACCTGAACCGGCAAGGGCATTCGCGACCGGATAGTGACCTGCTGAGCTAGATACCGCTCGATGTGCGGATCGCGCAGGTGCCGGTGAGTCAGCACACGGAAGATGTGTCGCGCCAGATAGAAAACTCCCTGTCCCACGAAGATGCTGATATCCAGCCGCCCATCGTCCAGACAGGCCTCCGGGCTGAGGCGAGCGATGGCGGCGTAAAGTTGGGCGTTGGCGACCTCCACCAAGAGGGCACGACGGGCTAGCCGGCGGCCGTCGATGCTGAGCATCACACGCGACCCAGCGAAGCGCGCAGCCGTCCCCAGCGCCGCCGGGACGAAGGCCAATGGTCCCAGCCGTCTTTTGATCTCTGGACGCACCTCCCGGGTGACCCAGGCATCAAATCCGACCCCGGCCCACAACAGGAAGTGACGCCCGCCGGCGCGGCCCACATCGATCCGATAAATGCGTCCCTCAGCCAACGCTCGCGCCGCGGGTAAGAGATCGGTCACCAGGGGCGCCGCGGTGGGCATCCCGATCTCGCGGGCCCAAACATTGGCAGTGCCCACCGGAAGCACGCCCAGGGCGACCTCGCTCCCCACCAAGCCGTTGACCACCTCATTGAGGTGCCATCCCCGCCCGCGACCAGCACCACCTCCTGGCCAGAGGCGGCCGCGGCACGAGCCGTTTTCGGTCGCCGAGTCAGCTAGGGTAGTCTCCGCCAGGGCGATGCGCCAGCCGCGGCTAGCCAATAAAGCTACCGCCCGCTCCAGGTCGCGGCGGGCGTCCAGTTGGCCCGCAGCCGGGTTGAAGATGATCATGCACTTCAGCGCTTGATCGCCCTCAGGATCTTGCTCAGCGCTGCCTCCGGGTCCTGGCTGGTATCCACCACCAGGTGGGGTCGGCGGATGGGCTGCTCGGTTTGGGTGAGGGCTTGGTATACGTTCCAATCGGCATCCGAGTAATCATCGGCCGGGCGGCCCATCAGCCTCTGGCGCACCACTTCCTCGGGGGCCCAGGTGCGCACGATGACCAGCTTGGCCCCAGCCCGTTCGGCCAAGAGATAGACGAACTCGCGATGGAACTCGATCAGGTTGGTGGCGTCGTAGATCACTCTGAACCCCTTGGCCAACAGCCGGGCCAAGAGGGCGTGGCACAGGCGGTGCACCCCCTGGCTCTCTTGGGTCGAGTAGGTAGGATTTGAAAAAAGGACCTTACGCACCCGATCACTCTCCACGATGGCGAAGCCCGCCCGCTCGGCTAGGCGGCGAGCAAAATAGCTCTTGCCCGTACCAGGAAGACCACAGAACATGAGCAGGCTGGGCCGGGCAGTGGTCTCCGGCAGAGGGCCCAGTTGAGCTTCCAACTGGGCCAAGGCGGCATCGAAATCGATGGACCAGGGGGGCTTTTCAGGGCGGTTGTCGCACTGAGACATCCCGGGGCATTATAGGCCCTGCTGGCCAGCCATGGCAAGTGGCCCAACCCAGCCCACCCCCCCCGACGGCGGCTACCCACACTCGGTTTGCCCTCACAGATAGGTGAATTATCCTACTAGCGTTTTTCACATCTTTTTGGTATAATGGAGAAACCTGCAGGTTTCACTCTGCCCGCATCAGGAGTTCCGCGGTGACCATGATGAATTCGCGCTGGCTGCGCAACGGCCTGGTTTACCTCCTCATCCTGGTAGCGGTCATGGCGCTCTTCTTTAACCTCTTTTCCCCATCCCGGGATACGGAGACCATGGAGATCAGCGGGGTGGCCGAGCACGCGCGCCAGGGGAAAGTGGAGAAGATCGTCATCTCCGGCGATGAGCTGACCGTCACCCTGAGAGATCCTCAGAGGACGGTGACCTCCCGCAAAGCCCGCGAGAGTGATATCGTCGAATTCCTGGTGGCCTACGGGGTTTCCCAGGAGCAGCTCAGTCGGATAACCATCGAATACGAGGCGCCCAACGAGTGGGGAGGCTGGTTGAACTTGCTCACCGGGCTCTTGCCCGTCTTCCTCTTCGGCGGCCTGATCATCTTCATGATGCGCCAGGCCCAGAGCGGCAACAACCAAGCGCTCTCCTTCGGCAAGAGCCGCGCCCGCATGTTCACCGGCGACCGGCCCACGGTCAACTTTGCGGATGTAGCCGGGGCGGATGAGGCCAAACAGGAACTCCAAGAGGTGGTAGAGTTCCTGAAGGGGCCCGAAAAATTCATCGCCCTGGGTGCGCGCATTCCCAAGGGAGTATTGATGGTGGGGCCACCCGGCTGCGGCAAGACCCTCATGGCCCGGGCGGTGGCCGGTGAGGCGGAGGTGCCTTTCTTCAGCATCTCTGGCTCGGAGTTCGTGGAGATGTTCGTGGGGGTGGGCGCTTCCCGCGTGCGGGACCTCTTCGATCAGGCCAAGCGCCACTCCCCCTGCATCGTCTTCGTGGATGAGATCGATGCGGTGGGGCGCCACCGCGGGGCGGGCCTGGGCGGCAGCCACGACGAGCGCGAGCAGACGCTCAACCAAATCCTGGTGGAAATGGACGGCTTCGATACCGACACCAACGTGATCGTCATGGCCGCCACCAACCGGCCAGACATTCTGGATCCGGCCCTGCTACGCCCGGGCCGCTTCGATCGGCAGGTGGTTCTGGATCGGCCCGACATGAAGGGCCGCCGTGCCATCTTAGACATTCACGTGCGGGGCAAGCCGCTGGCCGATGACGTGAATCTGGATGTGATCGCCAAGCAGACCCCTGGCTTTTCCGGCGCCGACCTGGAGAACGTCGTCAACGAGGCAGCCATCCTGGCCGCGCGACGCGATCGCAAGGCCATCACCCTGACGGATCTGCAGGAGGCGATGGAGCGCGTGATGGCCGGGCCGGAGCGCAAGAGCCGCATCATCAGTCAGGCGGAGCGCAGCATCATCGCCCACCACGAAGCGGGACACGCGCTGGTGATGCGCCTGCTCCCCAAAACCGATAAACCCCACAAAGTATCCATCATCTCTCGCGGCATGGCTCTGGGTTACACCATGCCCCTCCCCGAGGAGGATCACTATCTGATGGGACGGACCAAGTTCGAAGACGAGCTGGCCGCGCTGTTGGGAGGCCGGGCCGCGGAGGAGTTAATTTTCAACGACGTGACCACCGGGGCGGCCAACGATCTGGAGCGGGCCACGCGCATGGCGCGCAAGATGGTGACCGAATTCGGGATGAGTGACAAGTTGGGCCCGCTGACCTTTGGGCACAAGGAAGAGCTGGTGTTCCTCGGCCGGGAGATTGGAGAGCAGCGCAACTACAGCGAGAAGATCGCCGAGGCCATTGACGAGGAGGTGCGCCACCTCATCAACGCCGCCTACGAGAAGGCCAAGGGTGTCCTGATTAAGCACAAAGACCTGTTGATCAAGATGGCCCAAAAATTGATCGAGGTAGAGACCCTGGAGGGCCCCGAGCTGGAGGCGATCTTCAGTGGGGCGGCGGCCTAGGCCCAAACGCAGAAGCGCGGCGAGAGCCGATCTTCGGATCGGCTTTCTTCTTTCTCGATAACTCGGTAAGGGAGTGCGCGGATGTCCGGAGAACCTTTGTCCTCAGCTCTCTCCGATCCTCAGGGCCACGCTGCTGGCTTAAAGCCGGGCCTGCGTGGCACCGCCCGCCTGCGGGTGCAGGAGGAGCATACCGCCCCCCATCTGCGCAGTGGCGGGGTGCCGGTCTTGGCCACCCCTGCCCTCATCGCGCTGATGGAGTGGGCCAGCCGCGACGCCACCGATCACCTACTGCCCTCGGGCACGGCCAGTGTGGGGATGGAGATCCAGGTAAAACATCTGGCGGCGACACCGGTGGGGATGGAGGTCACCGCCCACGCCGAGCTCATCGCCGTCGAGGGGCGCGCGCTCACTTTTAAAGTCGAGGCTTACGATGCGGTGGAGCGGGTGGGCCAGGGTATTCACCAACGCTTCATCGTGGATGTGGAGCGATTTCAGAAACGGGTCGATCAAAAGAAGTGTTGACCGGCAAACAGGTGACTCCCGAAGCAAAGATCGCATACAGTTCAATAACCTATGGTGTCGGACGACCCCTCGGGCATGTAGTCCCAACGATGGGCGGATAGGAAAACTACCACCCTACACGGTGGACTTATTTGACCGATAGGTTTCGATCAGGCGCGGCAGGATCTCGGCCACGTCCTCGTGGATGACCACCTCCGCGTAGCGATCGATAGGTGTGGGCTGCAGGTTGACCACGATGACTTGAGCCCCACGCCCACGGGCGGCGAAAGGCAAATCAGCCGCGGGGGTCACCTCCAGAGAGGAGCCGACCACCAGCATGAGATCGCAGCGCACGGCCTCTTCCCAGGCCTGGCGCAGCGCATCGCTCGGCAGCAACTCCCCAAAAAGAATCACTTTTGGCTTCAGCGTGCCTCCGCAGCTCCTGCAGGAAGGGATCTCAGCATCGCGTTGGTAGCGCTCCCACAGCCGGCGCGCATCTTCTTGGCGGCCACAATCCAGGCAGTGGGCCGTGCCTGCATTGCCGTGCAGCTCGATGATGCGGCGCGAGCCGGCCCGGCGATGCAGGTCATCGATATTCTGGGTGATCAGCGCCTTGAGCTCGCCCCGGCTCTCCAACTCGGCCAGGGCGAGATGGGCGGGGTTGGGTTGAGCCCCGAAGAAGGCCTCCGCGCGCAGGCGAAACCAATCGTAGAAAGCCCGAGGGTTGCGTAGGAAGGCCTCCAGAGAGGCCACCTGCATGGGGTCCACCTGGCTCCACAGCCCGCCGGGGCTGCGGAAATCGGGGATGCCCGAGGGAGTGCTGATGCCCGCCCCGGTGAGGGCCACCGCGTAGCGCGATCTTCGCATCAAATCGCTCGCCTTCTCGATCAATCCGGACTCGGGCATCGGCGTTCCTTCTGGCTAAGCTGACCCCCGGCGCTATGCGATGAGGTGTGTTTCCGTGGCAGCGCATCCTTAGCGCGGGAACGTAGTAGGGCGAGGGTTTCAAGGAGTGCCGTTTTTCTCAGTCTCTTTCTTCCTAACTATTTTTCCACGATCTAGATCACTCGAAACAGAAATTGATAGACGTTAGTTTCCCCAGAGCGATGGTATTTGGCGGCCCCGGTCAGATATTTCATGAACTTTTGGTAGGTATCCAAGCTGGTTGCGCGAATGGTTTGCTCTTTGTTTTTCTCCAAGTTACTTACCCAGGCATCGATCGTGCGTGGGTAATGAGATCGCAGACTCTCCAGATGAAGCAATTCAAATCTTGCCTCACGACTATGGCTGACCACTTGCTCCAGCTTAGGCAGTTCTGCTCCGTGAAATAACTCCTTATGCAAGAATTAAGCGAACCGCAATAAAGCAAATGACTCGCTCGGCTTGCCGATAGTAATGGTTTGTAGAAGCATTAAATCACCTGGCGACAAGAGTTCTCGACACCGTGCGAAAAAGGCGGCATACTTTGCAGCGGTTAAATGCTCAAACGCCCCCAAGGACACGATGCGGTCGCAGCGTTCGCGGTAGGTCTCCCAGCCTTGCAGTCTATATTCCACTCCCGTCAGCCCCTGGCTTTGACCCTTCGCGTCCTCATACTGGTTTTGGCTCAAAGTTAAACCAACGGCAGTTACGCCGTAGACTTCAACCGCTCGCCGGCACGCGTACCCCCATCCGCACCCTATATCCAATAGTCGCTGGCCAGGCTTCAATCCAATTTTCTGGAAAGCGAGATCAATCTTGGCGATCTGCGCTTCCTCTAGAGTCTCTTCCCCGGTAGCAAATAGCCACAGGAATAAGTCATTGTTGGATCGAGCCATAAGCTATAGAACTCATTAGAAAAGTCGTAGTGAAATCCACCGAAGGGATCTGTTTCTAATGGTTGAGTCTGTTTAGAACGTTGCTTTTTCATTTTTTCTCCTTTCCCTTGTGGGCACAAGTTTCCTCGAGGTATCTAACTCAGTAGCTTCCCTCTCCGGCTAGGTTAAGAATTCAACTCAAAGCACAGGCATCCCGCGAGCCCCTCGTTTGAGGGATGTTGATCTCCCCACATCTAAGAGACGCCCGACTCAGTACACGCCCCGCCGCAGCATCTCGGCGAAGATCATCTCTTTTTGAACCGGTTCGGGGCCTTCCACGATGGCTACATGCCGCGCGTCGCGTAGCAGCTTCTCCACAATCGCCGCCCGGGTGTACCCCAGACTGCCCATCATCATCGATGCTGCACCCGTTACCCGCATCACCATCTGCCCAGTAAACAACTTGGCGATGCTGGCTTCCTTGGAGTGATCCAGACCCTGGTCGTGCTTCAAGCCGGACAGCCAGACCAGCGCGCGGGCGGCGGCGATGTCTTTCTCCATCTCCACGATGTGGAATCGGTAGTCCTGAAGTTTGTAGAGCTTGTCGCCGTACAACTTGCGCGTCCGGCCGTACTTTAAGACCTCGTCGCGAGCCCGCCGCGCGATTCCCACCGCCATAGCAGCAATCCCAGTCCGTGACGGGTTGAGGTGTTCCGCCATCATGCGCAGACCCTGGCCCTCTTCACCCAACCGGTAGCTCTCCGGAATCTCGACGTCCTCGAAGTCGATGGGCGACAGATCCATGGCCCGTAGACCTAGCGTGTCCCATGCCTCTCGGATCACCACCCCCGGTTTATCCATCGGCACCAGAAACCAACTGAACGCATCGGTCGACTTGGTCTCCTCAGGTCCCGTCCGGGCAACGACGATGACGTAACTGGCAAGACGAACATTTCCGCTGAAGGCCTTCCTCCCATTGATTACGTAACCTCGTTTGTTGCGGCGAGCTTTCGTCTGAATCGTCAACAGATCGCTGCCCGCCTCGTGCTCCGACGCGGCGAAGGATGTGATAAACGGTTTTTCGGCCAGCCGCTGTCTGAACTCAGCCCGCACCTCACCGGACAAATGGAAAAGGGTCACCCGGTTGAAGAAGATAGGAAGCATGATGATGCTGGCCACCCCAGCACAACCGTAGGCCAGCTCTTCGGTCACGATCGACCCGTCTACCAAGAAGGGACGGCTGTCCCCACTCTCGTCGGGCAAAAAACGTGACATCCAGCCCTCCGCGTAGAACTTGTGGCAGATATGCAAAGGCGACTCGCCACGCCGGTCATACTCCTCCGCTACGGGTACGATCTCCCTCTCCGTGAAGGCCCGCACCGCTGCTCGCATTTCTTTCTGCTCAGGTGTCATTGCAAAATCAAACATCGGCCCCTCTCTTTCTAGACGTGAAGCCTATCACTCATGGCGACCTCGGGAGACAAGTCCTGGCGCGCGGCTCAGACACCCCTCGCCGCAACATCGTCGGAGTGGTCCTCATTGTATCTAATTACCCCTCAACCCCGCCCTCGACCTCATTTAAGGTAAACTATCGAATATCATTGATATATTAACAGAATTCCGGGATGGAGGGCCCAGCGCAACGGCTCGGGCAGGCGATACCCCCGGCAACACTTGAGCACAAAGTCGATAGCATTCTCCAGATCGATGAGGTGCCCCACCGAAACATAGACCGGCTGCACCCCCCTGCGCGTGCGCACCACTGCCCCCACCACCTCCTCACGATCGTACAGGTTCGAGTAAGATCCGGCTTCTTCCGACGGCTCGTGGTAATTGCCGATGAGGAGCGATTTGGCACAGCCGATGGCCGGCACGTCCAGGATGACGCCGATGTGGCTGGCGATGCCCAGCCGGCGGGGATGGGCCGTTCCCTGGCCGTCGAACAGAAAGAGATCAGGCTCGCTACGTAGCTTCTCGAGGGCAGCCAATATCGCTGGCCCCTCGCGAAACGCCAACAGGCCAGGGATATAAGGAAAACGCACCGGCACCCGCGCGGCGCTCTCCTGCAGGGGGGCCAACTCGGGATAGCTGAGGACGACCACCGCCGCGCGGGCGGTATCATCCTCCAAGCCCACATCGACCCCCGCCACGCTGCGCACTGCCCGGCCGTCCCAGGTGGCGATAAGTTTGCCATGCAGTTCCTCCTGAATGCGCCGCCCCTCAGCCGGGCTTACCTCCCACGAGTGGAGCAAAGTGATTTTCATCATCCCCACTTTATCACGCTACAGGGGGGCTGGCAAGATCAGAGGTTTCATCAGAGAAGAATCCTGAGGTGCCTTGTGGGACTAAGGACCGGAGGGCAGGAGGAAGCGTGGCACATAGTAGGCATACCATCTACCGTCAGC
>JACPWV010000113.1 GCA_016196905.1 Chloroflexota bacterium
CATCCCCCGGTGCCAACTCCAGGGCGCGGGCGAAGTCCTCAATGGCCCGCTGCTGGCGACCCCGTTTTTGGAAAAGCTCACCCCGTTCGATATAGGCCAGCAGATTATTGGGCTGGTGTTGGATGGCCTGATCGTAAGCGTGGACCGCCAAGGCCAGCTTATCCGAGCGGGCAAAGACCTGGCCCAGGCCACGATAGGCCTCGGCGGAATTGGGACGCAGCCGCAAGGCTTCTTGGAAATCCGACAGGGCCTGTTCCGGGGCATCCTCGGATAGATAGGCCCAACCGCGTGCCAGGAAAACCTCGGGTTGGTCCGGACTCAGGCGCAGGGCTTCGTTGAAATCTTGAAAGGCGCGTTGACGTTGCCCGAGCTGCGCCAATAATTGTCCGCGGGCTGCGTAGGCTGGCGCATAATCCGGGTTCAGTTGCAACACCCGGGTCAGATCCTGGATGGCTGCCTCCATTTGATTCAGGGCAGCCTGGGCCAAAGCCCGTTGGAAGAGAGCCTCGGCGAAGTCTGGGCGGAGGCGCAGCGCCTGGCTGAGATCCCCCACCGCTTTAACCTGCTCCCCTAATTCTCGATGGGCGCGGCCTCGCTGATAAAACGCCTCCGCCGAAGGCGGGAGGTGGGGCCAAGCCTCGTTCAGATCGGCCAGGGCTTCCGCGTAGCGCCCCGCCCTGGCGCGTGCCATGCCCCGCGCTTGATGCGCCTCTGGGTAGTCGGGGCGCACATTCAGGGCCCGGTCCAGGTCGGCTAGGGCCGCCTCGATCTCTCCGTGCTGGAGGTAACCCAGGCCGCGGTGGTAGCGTGCCTCGGCATCCTCAGGCCGCTGGCCTAGGACTTGGCTGAAGGCCCGGATGGCCTCATCCCAGCGTTCCAAACCTTCCCAGGCGCGGCCCAACCCCAACTGAGCCTCGACCTCCCCGGGCTCCCAGCGCAGCGCCTCTTGAAAAGCGCTCAGGGCCAGCTCGAAATGGCCTTGCTGAAGGTGCAGTTGTCCCAAGGCTAGGTGGACCCGGGCCTCGGCGGGGCGCAGTTGTGCGGCCTGCTCGAAGTCCGCCAAGGCGGCGGCATGCCTTCCGCGCTGCAGGTGAAGTTGGCCACGCGCGTAGTAAGCTTCGGCCAAGTCGGGTTTGAGGCGCAAGGCCTGATTGAGATCCTGGAGGGCGCGCTGTTCCTGACCCAGCTGGAGGAGCATCCATCCGCGCCGATAGAGAGCCTCGGCGCTCTGAGGGCTGAGTCGGACCGCGCGCTGGAAGTCCTGCAGGGCCTGCTCGCGTTGATCCATGGCTTCGTAGATGCGGCCGCGCAGCAGATGGGCCTCCGCGTAGTTGGGGACCGAGGTGATGGCGCGCTCCGCATCTTTCAGGGCCTGTTCCCTATGGCTTCGAGCCAGGTTGGCCTCCGCCCGGGCGAGGAGTGCCTGCGAGTAGACCGGGTTGAGGCGCAGGGCCTGATCGAAATCAACGATCGCCTCCTCGGGGCGCCCCAGGCTGAGGCGGGCCCTGCCCCGCCAGTAGAAGATGCGGGGGTCGCGGGGTTGAAGGTGGATGGCACGATCGAAATCGGCGATGGCCTGCTCGTATTCGCTCAGTCCCTCGTGGGCCAGCCCGCGGTTGAGGAGGGCGTCGAGCAGGTCCGGCTGCAGCTCAAGGGCTCGCTCCGTATCCTCCAGCGCCGCCCGGTATTCCCCGGCGAGCCAGAGGGCTCTGGCCCGTGTGGTGTAGTAGGCAGCGTTCCTCGGATCGATCAGGATGGCCTGCCCATAGTCCTGGAGGGCCTCAGCGATCTGCCCATCGGCCAGGTACTGATTGCCGCGGGCGATGAACTCCCCGGCGGTCTGGGGCTCCCTGCCCCCTCCTAAGAAGCGACCTAAAAAGCCACCGCTGGTCATCTACGATCTCGTTCGTCGATTTATTTTCTGGATTTTACCATCGGCGGGGGGGAGCCGCCAAAAGCTTGCGACCCTCTAATAAGAATATCGGGCGATGAGCACACCCTGCGGATCTAGAAGGGTCACTGTATCCCCAGCGTTGTTCCAGACAGCGTACGCATCGGGCTTGCACCAGTACAAGTCCGTGTCTGTATCGACTCCGCAGCCCGTGCGCAGGCGAACGCTGGCCCCCGGAGCGAGCGAAAAGACGGGAACGCTGTAAGTCCAGCCATGATCGTCGCGGACCGACCAGCCGGTCAGATCGATGGGTTGTGCTCCTCGCTGGGTGAAGCACACATACTCCTCTTCTCGATTCTGGTTATCGTTCCCCGGCGCATCGAACTGGGAGCAGTTCGGATCGATCAGGATCTCGAAAGTACCGGCCTGGCCCTGCTCCTCAGTGGCCACTGCCGCGGCCTGTATAGCCCAGCAGCCGCGGGAAGAGGCGCGCGCCTCCGCCTCCAGCCGGGCGAACTCCTCGGCGAAGGCCACATCGGGCGGGTAGGTGGCCGCCGAGGCGTAGCCCAAACGCACCAGCTCCGCGTTGACCAGCAGATCTTCCCAATAGACATACCGCAGCAGGCGACCGTAGCGGTCCGCCTCGGAGACGTCCCGCATGAGGGTCACCCTGCGCCCGGCTACGAGCTGAGCATTGGCCTGGGAGGCCTCGGCGCCGCAGGGGTCGCCTAGCTCGGGGGCGTTGATGCCGATGTAGCGGACGGTGGAAGTCTGTCCACCATCGATACGCACCTCGATGGTATCCCCGTCGATCACGTGTAGCACCTGGGCCGAGGCGCCGACCAGCCCCTCGGCCCGTGGGGCGGCCTCGGCGGTGAGGGTGGCGCGCACCGCCGCGGCGATGCGCTCCTCCATCTGCGCCTCATCTGTGGTGCAGGCGGCGAGCAGACCTAGGAGCAAGAGCCCCACAGATTTGCTCATGGCGACTAGTTTACGATGCAGCCAAAGAAAGTCAATCGCCTCTCGACGATCGATTTTTGAAAATATAAGCGACTCCCTGGGGAGTCGCCTATTCGAGTCTCGGGCGGATGAGTACTACAGTAGCGAGGCCTGCGAGATGATGTAGTTCTCCCAGCGGCCAAAGGGCTGGGAGGAGAGGATCAAGCTCATC
>JACPWV010000027.1 GCA_016196905.1 Chloroflexota bacterium
ATCCGCAGCATCGTGCAGGGTTGGATAGAGTGCCTCGGCCCCACCACCGCGCAAGCCCTGGCCGCCCGCCTGGGTTTGTCGCAAAACAATGTGGACATGGCCCTGGCCCTGCTCGAGGCGGACGGCTTGGTGTTGCAGGGCCGCTTCACCCCCGGAGAAGCAAACGGCGCGGTGGAGTGGTGCGATCGCAGGCTTTTGGCGCGCATCCACCGCCTGACCCTGGGCCGCCTGCGCCGCGAGATCGAATCGGTCTCGGCAGTGGACTTTATTCGCTTCCTGCTTCGCTGGCAGCATGTCTATCCAGGCAGTCAACTCCATGGTCGCGAAGGCATCTTGCAGGTCATTGGCCAACTCCAAGGGCTCGAACTCCCCGCCCCGGCCTGGGAGCGGGATGTGCTCCCCGCCCGCATCGCCCAGTACAACCCCGCCGACCTGGAGGCCCTGTGCCTTTCGGGCCATCTGGCCTGGGGGCGGCTCAGACCCCACAACGGCATACCAGCCAACGAAGATGCGGATGAGGCGCCTTCAGGCGCCCCCAGGCGGCTGCAGCGGCCGACACGTTCGGCCCCACTGGCCTTCGTCCTGCGCGAGGACCTGCCACATTTTACCGATCCTTCACCCATATCCCTCGAATCGATCAACGGGCTTTCTGTTGCAGCCCGAGAGGTGGCTAGCTACCTCGAGGAGAAAGGCGCGTCTTTCTTAACCGATATTGCCCGCGGCATCGGTCGACTTCCCGCTCAAGTCGAGGAGGCCCTGTGGGAGCTGGTGGCCTGCGGGCTGGTCACGGGGGATGGCATCGCCGGCCTGCGCTCGCTTCTCATGTCGAGCGAGAAGAGGGAGCGATACCGTCGTTTCCGCGCAGTGCGCGGCGGGATGGCTCGCCAGCGCTTGATGCCGGTGGGCCGCTGGGCCCTGTTGCGAACCGAGCCCACTGACGGGAAGTCTGACAAAGAAGAATCCGCAGAGATAATGGCGCGCCAATTGCTGCGGCGCTACGGGGTGGTTTTTCGCGACCTTCTGGCGCGGGAGGGCCGCGCGCCGTCATGGCGGGTTCTCTTGAATATCTACCGGCGCATGGAGGCGAGGGGGGAGATTCGCGGGGGCCGCTTCGTGGCGGGGTTTGTTGGGGAGCAGTTCGCCCTGCCCGAGGCGGTGGAGGTGCTTCGCATGGTGCGGCGCAGGAAGGACGAGAACGAAACTGTGATCGTTGCCTCGGCCGACCCCCTCAACCTGGTGGGGGTCCTCACCCCGGGCGCCCGCGTCTCGCCGCTTTCCAACCAGGTCATCACCTACCAGAATGGGGTGCCGGTGGACGTGGGGGATCTGGGCGCTGTGCGCCACCGCCTCCACGCGCGCGGCAGCGCAGTGCCCGCTTGATTCCTCGGGGGATCGAGAACGAAACTCCTCGTTTTCATCGAATCTCTGTCCTAATAATGATGCGCGTCGCGATCTTTTCCGACATCCACGGCAACCTGGTCGCCCTGGAAGCCATCCTGGCCGAGATCGAGCGAGAGCGGGTCGATCAGATGATCTGCCTGGGCGACGTGGCCGCCACCGGCCCCCAGCCGGCCGAGACCCTTCACCGACTGCGCGAGCTGAATTGTCCGGTGGTGATGGGCAACACCGATGCCCGGTTCTTGAACCCTCAGCCTTTCGAGGCCACAGTGGAAGATTTTAAACTACGCACACGCAGATGCTGCGTCGCTACAAAGATGCGACCCTTATAAACCCCGGCAGCGTCGGCCTGCCTGCCGAACGGGACCCGGACACAGGCCAGGTGTACAATCCTCCATGGGCGGAATATGCTCTCGTCGATTACAGCGCCGACAAACTGGGCATCGAACTGCGGCGCGTGCGGGTCGACGTTGAGGCGGTGATTCGAGCAGCCATGAAGAGTGGCATGCCCCACGCGGAGTGGTGGACGGGAGATTGGAGAAAAGACTAGTCGGGGACAGCCGCCGATTTATATCGACCCCAACATCGACGCGAGGCTAGCAGCTTCCTGCGGAGACGTGCGTGCACCGCCCTGCTTAGGCTTAGCGACAAGAACCCGGAGGCACAACGGGAAGACCTCGCCCAACCTGCTCTGACCCGAAAATTCGGTGGTATCATTTATCTGAGGTACAAAATGGGAGAAACCCTCACTTGAAAGATCATCAAAAATCACTTGCTCTCCGGTGACGCGGTACCCGGAATGATCATCGAGTGCCCCAAGAAGCAAGGGGATCCGGTCTTTGAAGATGGCAAGGAGTAGCCTCATCACCCTTACCGCACCGCGGCGTCCCGATAGTTCGGGACGCTCCTCTTTTTAAGAGGAACTAGGTATAAAATTTCGACTTAATGCGGAGGGATAGATGCCTTCTCGGAAGAGGCGAAGAGTCAAGGGTCACGTCGGCTTCCCGCGCTCGGGTTGGGTCGCGGCGACGGCCGCCTCCCTGCTACTGGCCGGCGGCCTCATCTGGCTGAACCTGCCGCGAGCCCCCACCGTTGCCCGTCCGCCTACGTCCGGGATCGAGCCCAGGGTTTTGGGCTCGCCCACGGCGGGTGTCGTCATCACCGAGTTCGCCGACTTCCAATGCCCCGCCTGCGGACTGCTGGCTCGAGAGACCCTGCCACCCTTGGAAACCGAATACATCGCCACCGGTCAGGTGAGGTTGGAGTTCCGTCATTTCGCCTTCATCGGCCCCGAGTCGGAATGGGCGGCCCAGGCTGCGGAGTGCGCTGGGGAGCAGGGCCAGTTCTGGGCGTTTCACGACCTGCTCTTCTCCCGCCAAGCTGGAGAGAACCGAGGAGCCTTCTCCAAGGAACGATTGAAGGGCTTTGCCACAGAACTTGGACTCGATGGATCAACCTTCAACGCCTGCCTGGACTCCAACCGCTACGCCCAGAAGGTCGAGGAGGACTATCGTCAGGGACGGGAGTTGGGCGTTCGGGCGACGCCCACCCTGTTCATCAATGGCCGCAAGGTCGAGGGCCCACCCTGTTCATCAATGGCCGCAAGGTCGAGGGTGCCCTGCCTTACCCCTCCCTGAAAGCTCTCGTCGAGGAGGCGCTGGCCCGGGCGGGTTAGCATGGCGGTGGCCTGGAAAGGGAGAATTCGCCGCTGGGGCATTCCCATCCTGACAGCCTTGGGGATGGGGATCTCGGGATACCTTCTGGCGATCGACCTCACCGGCGATCCCGCTCTCTGCCTGGGGAGCGCCGACTGCGAGGTGGTCAGCACCAGCCCCTACGCCCGGATCATGGGCGTCCCCGTGGCCCTCCTGGGCCTGGGACTGTATGCTATCCTGTTGGTCATAAGCCTCGCGCCCAGCCGTTTGCCCCAGCCCCTTCCGCTTTACAGCCTCCTGGCGATCTACGGCCTCTCCTTGGCCGGGGTGCTGTTCTCTGCCTATTTGACTTACATCGAGGTCTTCGTCCTGCGGGCCATCTGCCCCTGGTGTGTGGCCTCGGCGGTGGACCTGGCCCTTATATGGGGCCTGGCTACCTGGCTCGCCCCCAAACCGACATAGTTCGCAACCTAAGAAAGCAAGGCAGCCTGGCCCCGGTCTGCCCAAGCAGAGAAATGGGGACGAATCCCTGCTAACACTGAAGAGGTTAGGGGGAGTGGAGTCGTGGAGGCCATCGCCAAGCCCTGCGCCCGCATCCAGCGCTCAAATCTGATCGCTTGGGGCCTCCCGCCCTTGATGTTTGTCGATCCAACGGATTACGTTCACATCCATCAGGGCGACGAGCTGGAGATCGCCGATCTCCACCACGGCCTGCGTTCGGGCGATCGGGTAGCCCTCGTTAACCGCACCAAGCACCTGAATATTATGGTGGTGCACGACCTCTCCCCTCGCCAGGTGGATATCCTGCTCCACGGCGGGCTCCTCAACCGCATCCGCGCCAAGGGCTAATCTTCGCCGAGGCTGATCGGGCAGGAGATGGTGCGGACGGTCTGGCTTTACACATCGACGCCCTGCCTGACGGTCGCCGCGACTCTCTCCACCTTTAGACGATGGAAGGCCTGGGGGGTATAATAGACCTACCAAGCTCAGAGGTGGAGATTTGTCGCACCCAACTCCCCGCCCCCAAAGGCGCCTCGCCGCCATCCTCTTCGCCGATATGGTCGGCTACACTCGCCTTATGGAGGAGAGCGAGGCTCGGGCCCTCCGCCTCCGTGACGAATTCCACCACTTAGCTTCCGAATCCATCCCTGCCTACTCCGGAGAAATGGTCAAAACCATGGGGGACGGATTCTTCGCGGCCTTCAACAGTGCTGTAGAGGCCGTCCGCTATGCCCTCGCTTTCCAAAAAACCCTGGCTACCCGGAACCAAGAGAATCAAGGTCAACCCCCACTTCTATCCCGCATCGGGATTCATGTGGGAGACCTGATCCAAGAAGGCAACGACCTCTTCGGTAGCGGGGTGAATGTGGCCAGCCGTATTGAACCCCTGGCCACCCCCGGTGGGATTTGCATCTCTGGCGAGGTCTATCAGCAAGTCCGGAATCAAGAGGGCTTCTCCTTCAGTGACCTGGGCGAGAGGTCGCTCCATAACCTCCAGGAACCGGTGAGAGTCTACTTCGTCGAACCCGCCGAGGAAGAGGGGAACATGAAACCCCCCGAGATCGCCGCGGACCCAAGGGCCATCGCTGTCCTTCCCTTCGAGAACATTAGCCCAGAGAAGGAGAATGACTACTTCAGCGATGGACTTACTGAAGAACTCATCGCAAATCTGTCGAGACTCAAGGACGCCAGAGTAGTGTCGCGCACGACCTCTATGCAATACAAAGCCACCAAGAAAGATATCAAAACCATAGGAAGAGAGCTGGGCGTGCGCTACATTATGGAGGGGAGTGTGAGGAAATTCCAGGACAACCTGCGAATCACCGCGCAGCTTATTGATGTGGAGACCGACGCCCAGCTTTGGGCGGAAACGTACAAGGGACACCTGGCGGACATCTTCGACATTCAAGAACAGGTCTCGAGGCAGATCGTGGACGCCCTCACACTGAAGCTTACACCTATCGAGAAGGTGGCCCTCACCAAACGCGCCACCCTGAATCCGGAGGCCTATGACCTCTACCTGCGGGGGAGGGATCAGTTGTACCGTTTCACCAAGAGCAGCGTCCAACTCGCCATCCAGCTCTTCCAGAAAGCTACCGAGCTTGATCCTCGCTATGCCGCGGCATACGCCGGCTTAGGAGAAGCATACGGCACCTGGTATCAGCGGTTCGAGAGAAAGGATGTGTGGCTCGAAAAGGCGATCGAGTCAAGTCTCAAGGCACTGATGTATGACACGACGTTATCGGAGGCCTATGCCTCCCTCGGTCTCGCCTACTTCAACAAGGGGGCGCTCGATGACGCCTTAACAGCGACCCAGAAGGCGATCGAGCTGGACCCAGACAATTTCACCGCCTATTGGATTCTGGGGCGCATCTATCACACGACGGACCGGGATCGGGAGGCCATCGACCTGCTCAAAAAGGTCCTCGAACTGAATCCCGATCTCTATGCCGCCTACGGTGACTTGGCCATCGTCTACGAACGATTGGGAGAAGAGGACAACTATGCACAGAACCTCCAATCTGCACTCCGATTCTATCCACGATATCTGTCGCAGCATCCAGATGACGCTCGAGCCCACATGTTCTTTGCCGTTTTTCTCGCACGGGCGGAGAAATCTGATGAGGCGAAGGCCGCGGCCGCTAAAGCACTGGAGCTGAGTCCGGATGATCCTAACATGCTTTATAACGCTGCCTGTTTCTACGCTCAACTGGGAGAAAAACGCCTGGCTCTCGAGGCCCTGAGGAATGCGGTGACCACCGGCTTCGAGTACTATGAGTGGATCAAGCGCGATCCTGATCTCGAGCCCATCCGCCACGAGCCCGAGTACCAGGAGTTAATGAAGGGGAAGTAGGTTGGGACCCGGGCTGACCTGCAGGCATGGGTCGTCGATGCCGGACCGAAAGAGGGAGTTGATTGCCCCCGCGTATCACTGCCTCCAGATCAGCAGATATCCATGAATCCCGCTGAGAGGTGAGCATTTGTCGAACCAGACTCCCCGCGGCCAAAGGCGCCTCGCCGCCATTCTCTTCTGCGACATGGTGGGCTATAGTCGTCTCATGGAGGAGAGCGAGACCCGAGCTCTTCACCTCCTCGAGGAATTCCAGCGCATCGCGGGCCAGACCATCCGCGAGCATTCCGGAGAAGTCGTCAAGACCATCGGGGATGGCCTCATCGCCGCTTTCTCCAGCGCCGTAGAGGCTGTCCGTTGTGCCCTCGCTCTTCAAAAACAGCTCGCTGAACGCAACCGACGCGAGGCGGTTCGCGACCCCCTTCTGATCCGTACCGGCATCCACTTAGGAGACCTGCTCCAGGAAGGCGAGGATCTCTTCGGAAGCGGAGTGAACTTGGCCAGTCGTATCGAACCCCTCGCACCCCCGGGTGGCATTTGCATCTCCAGCGAGGTCTACCACCAGGTCCGCAACCAAAATGGCCTCTCTTTCCAAGATCTGGGGGAAAGACGACTCCACAATCTCACCGAGCCCGTCAGGATCTATGCCCTCGAATCCAGTGAGGGAGAAAGGGAGCCCAAGCGCGCAGAGGCCTCCACAGGCATGCGAGCGATTGCTGTCCTCCCTTTCCAGAACATCAGCCCCGACCCCGAGAACGAGTACTTCAGCGATGGGATGACCGAGGAGATCATCACCCGCCTCTCCAAGATCCGGGAACTGAAAGTGGCCTCGCGTAGCACCGTTTTCCGATACAAGGGAAAGGGCATCGACCCGCGGGAGTTGGGGCAGGAATTAGGCGTCGGGGCCGTCCTTGAAGGGAGTGTGCGCAAGCTGGGCAATCGCCTTCGAATCACCGCCCAGCTCATCAACGCTGCGGACGGCTTCCATCTCTGGTCCGAGGAGTATGATCGCAACTTGGACGACGTCTTCAAGATCCAAGATGAGGTCTCCGAGCGAATTGCAGAGGTTCTCAGGGTCAACCTCACGGAAGTCGAGAGGGCACAGCTCTCCAGCATTCCGACTAAGAGCTTCGAAGCCTACGACGACTACTCCCGCGGCAGGTATTTCTTCTACCAGTACACCAGGGAGGGCAACCAAGCCGCCATCGAGATGTACCTCAAGGCCCTCGAGCTCGATCGGAACTACGCCTTGGCTTACGCCGGTCTTTCCCTTTGCTATTCGCAATTCATAAACCGGGGTTGGGACGAAAATCCAATGTGGCTCGATAAAGCTCAAGAAGCAGCGCTCAAAGCCCTCGGCCTCGATGAGCGGTTGGCGGAAGCTCATTTCGCCCTCGGCTTCGTTTACGAGATGAGGGAGGACTGGGATCGAGAGGAGGGGGCCATGAGAAGAGTCCTCCTCTTGGACCCCAACCACGCCCACGCCCATGATAGCCTTGGGGATGTTTACTATCACCGGGACCAGCTTGACGAGGCTATGTCCGAGTACCAGTTGGCTTTGCGCCTCGACCCCTTCCATCCTAAGGCGCTCATCCAGGTCGCGGCCACGTACGAAAAGAAAGGCCAGTACCGGGCAGCCATTGACCAGCTACGCCGGACCTCAGAGATGCTCCCGGACTTCGACTGGACTTGGAAGCGGCTCGGTGACCTCCATCGCTCTCAGGGAAACTATGAGGAAGCCCTGCGAGCATACGGGAAAGCCCTCGGGATTGATCCGGGCAATATCGATGCCAAGGTAGGAGTCGGCCTGACCTACGCCGCCATGGGGCGGCTTGAGGAGGCCGAAAAGATAACCAAAGAGCTCCTCGAGTCTAGCAACGTGCCTCGGGAAGAGAACGCCAACTACCTGTTCTTAGCCGGGATGCTTTATCGCGCCCGCGGCGACTATGGGGAAGCCATCACTCACCTGGAAAGGGCCCTCTCCGCTCCACGCAGAAAATATCAACGCGTCTACCTCGGGGCTCTTGCTGAGACCTACGCCCTCAGCGGGGATCGAGACCAGGCCATCGCCTATTATCGGAAAGCACTGCAGTCCGAAAGGCACTCCTCCCCCTACATGATCCAATTTCATTATCGTCTCGGCTTGCTGTACAAGGAGAGAAAAGAGTACCAAGCCGCTGCCGAAGCCTATCGTCGCTTTCTAAAGTTTTGGAAAGACGCCGACCCTGATGTTCCAATTCTTCAGGACGCTCAAAAGCGGCTCGCAGCTCTCGAGGCTCAGGGAATTGCTTGATAGGCCAATCGAGGGACTTCGAGCGGGGCACTACTCCGGGTGCTGGGACCTACCGCCGGCGGAAGGAGATCGTTCAGGGGTCCTTAGTTGTCTTCGATATCCTGCAAGGTCAGGCCTAGTTCGGACAACCCTCGCTCGGCCCAGGTGCGGTTAAACACATCACCCTTTGAGGCAAAGAAGGCTAGCGCTTCTTTAAGCATCTGTTTACCGCGAGCCGTGTCCTCCCCCTGACCTCGGCGAAGGAGCAGGAGGCCGTAGTCTCTCACCGTGGCCCAGCGGTCTAGCCCGTGCGTCTTGACTTCTTCCCAGAGGCGCAGGCTGTCCTGGAAAGCTTGTTCCGCCTCAGACCAGTCTCCTTCTGCGGCTCGCACCCGGCCCAATACTCGGAGAGCTATCGGCGTGAGCCGATAATCTTCCTGAGCAAAGTGGAGAGCGTCTTCAACGACGGATTTGGCTTGCTGGAGTTCATCCAAAGCCAAGTGACATTCTGCCAACAACCAAGCCGCGATTCCCCGGAGGAAAGGGGAGGTAGCTCCACTCAACTCCCGAGCTCGCTGAAGATGCTCTCGGCCATCTAGCCAGTGCCCCTCAGCAAGAGCTAAGAAACCTAGGTCGAACTCGCCAAAAAACCTTAATTGGCGGTTCCCAATCCGCTGGGCAAGCTCGAGGTTTCTTTCCGCCACAGCCCGCGCATCCTCCAGCTTGCCGAGAAAAATCAGCGTTTCGCAAAGAGTAGTCTGAAGAATGCAATACACGAGCACAGCGCCCGACTTTTCAGCGAGCTCTATGCCTCTCTTCACATATTCCGTAGCCTGGGAAAGGTTGCCCTGAATGTAGCTTTGGGTAGCAGCATTGTTGAAACTCCACGCGGCAAGCGGCAAATCATCCACCTGCAGACGGTATTCGGCCGACTTGAGGTTGTGGTGCACGGCATCGTCCAGGTCATCGGTCATCAGGGCTAAAGAATGATGAACGTCTCCCAAACCGTGGAAATCCTGCAGGGTCTCAAATATAGCCAAAGCCTTGTGGGCGTACTCTTTTCCTCGGATGGAGTCAATGCCCCCCCAAAAGAGGGAAGCGGCCAACGTTTCATATCCATAAGCAATGCTCGGTGGATCACCTACCTCTTCTGCAAGGACCAGCCCCTGTTGAGCCATCTCTGCGGCCTTGGGGTAATCGTTTAGACCCGATCGATAGACACGCGAGACCCAATAGAGAGTTCGGGCTTCAGAGCCTCTGTCACCCAGGGCTTGATAAAGAGACACCGCTGTGTCGTACCGGGTAAGGGCTTCCCGGGCCTCTGCCAAAGTGAAGTGGATTTCACCCCAACTGACTAGAAGGTCGGCGGCCTTACGCTGCTCGTCTGGAACTGAGCTCTCCTGCAGGTAATCATAAGCCTTTCTGTAATATTCAATGGCCTCCCGGTTGGCGTAGGTCTTCCGAGCCCTTTGGCCAGCCTCCATGAGATAGTTTATCGCCTTTTGTCTCTCCCCCGCCTGAGTGAAGTGATGGGCCAATAAGCCGATGTAGTCCTCGTTTCGCTCGGGGAATAGCGTCTCCAAGGCCTCGCCCACCTTGCGGTGGAGGAGCCTGCGCTGCTCGGTCAGCAAAGTGTGGTAAGTCACCTCCTGCGTGAGGGGATGCTTGAAGATGTACTCCACCTCAGGGATGCGGCTAAGCTCCCGGACCAGATCGGCCCGTTGGAGAGTGGTTAGGCCTTCTTGGAGATCGCTATTGGGCTCGGCCACCGCCTCCAGCAGCCGGTAAAGGAATGAGCGGCCGATGACCGAGGCCGTCTGTAGGATTCGCTTGGCCGAGGGCTGGAGTCGATCGATACGGGCCAAGAGAACCCCCTGCAACGTCTCGGGGATGACCACATCCAGGACGCGGGCCGTGGCCCGCCAATGGCCATCCTGCCGGATCAGCACCCCCTCCTCGATCAAGGCACGGATGACCTCCTCCACAAAGAAGGGGTTCCCTTCGGCTTTCTGGAGGACCAACTTCCGCACACCGGAGGGAAAATCGGCGATCTCTAGGAGGTTACTAACAAGAAGATCGCTCTCTTCAGTGGTCAGCGGTTGTAGGTGGATCTCCCGATAGCGGTGGGCGTAATCGCTCTCCGCGCGCACTTTCAGTCGCCAACTCGGGGCCTCCCTCTCTGCCCGGGCGGCGAAGACCAGAGCCACCGGGGCCCGATCTGTGATGCGTATGAGCTCCTCTAAGAGCGCCACCGTGGAGGTGTCTGCCCAGTGGAAATCTTCGAGATATAGAACCAAGGGTTTCTCGTTTGCCAGAGCCTCCATCCAGGTGGAGAAGCTGAGAAGGATGCGGGCACTGAGGGCCTCGGCGTCCAGGTAGCGGACCTTCTCTTCCAAAGGGCCCTCTAAGCGCAGGGTCAGAAGGGTTGCTAGGTAAGGGAGAATCTCCTCAGGGCGATCAGGGAAGAGCCGGCGCAGGGCCACCCTAAGTTTTCCGAAAGCCTTGGCCTCCGAGTCTTCCTCGGCGATTGCCGCCCAAGTGCGGAGGATCTCCCTGAGAGGCCAGTAGCTGATAGCCTGCCCGTATGAGAGAGCCCGGCCCACCAGCCAGCGCATCTGGTTAGGATACTGCTCCTGGGCATAACGTCGGGCCTCTTCGACCAGGCGGGTCTTGCCGATCCCCGGCTCGCCCAGGACCATCAGGATCTGGCCCCGACCCCTCAAGAGCTCGTCGATAACGCCGCAGGCCATCGCCAGTTCCTGGTTCCTGCCAACCAGCTGCGAGGTCAGCCCTTCAATTCCACGAACCCTCTCCGGCCGAGGAAGCGCTCGCTGGAGTTCAAAGACGGGCATGGGTTCGGCAACCCCTGGAAGGGACGAGGTGATTGGACCTTTGAAC
Source organism: Chloroflexota bacterium (assembly GCA_016196905.1). GTDB lineage: Bacteria > Chloroflexota > Anaerolineae > UBA7937 > JACPPX01 > JACPWV01. Next base: position 11,075 of record JACPWV010000027.1, read on the forward strand.
TCGAAAAGGCCTTGCGTGCGGCGCTGGATGGTCTGGCTGACCAGGATCTGCCCGGAGAGGGCCGTTTCCTCTAATCGCGCAGCGAAATTGACGGCATCGCCGAGGACGGTGTACTCCATCCGTAGGTCCGGCCCGACCGTCCCGGCGATGACCTCCCCGCTGTGCACCCCGATGTGTAGATCGAGGTCGTGGGGCAGGGCACGGATAGCCTCCCGCATCTCTAGAGCGCAGCGCAGGGCTCGTTCTGGGTCGTCCTCGTGGATCACCGGGGCTCCGAAGAGAGCCATCACCGCGTCTCCGATGAATTTATCCACATACCCCTCGTACTTGAAGACCACTCGAGCCATGGTCTCTAAGCACTCGTTAGTCAGGCTCTTCACCTCCTCAGGGTCTAGACGTTGAGAGAGGGCCGTGAAACCGGAGAGATCGGCAACAAGAACGGTCACCGGCCGCCGCTCGCCTTCCGTGCGGCCCTGGGATCGGATCTTTTCCAACAAGTCCCTGGGCATGTAGGCTTTCAGACGAGCCATGATGTCCTCTTGGACTTCGGAAGAGGACAGGGGTAAGGTTTCCCCGCAGTTTCCGCAGAATTTGTGGTCAGCAGGGTTTTCGTATCCGCAGCGACGGCAGACTAGCATCGGCATGCCTATACTAAGGAGCGGCTTTCACCACCAAGATGGCAATGTCATCGTGTTGCTCGGCTTTTCCTTGGAAAGCCTCGATCTCTCGGAGGAGGGCTTCGCACAGCGCCTCCGGGGAAAGTTGAGCCCTTTGCTCGATGACCCGCCGCAGTCGGTCTCGACCAAAGAACTCCTCCTGGGGGTTGGTGGTCTCGTTGACGCCATCGGTGTACAGCACTAGAAAATCTCCCTCGCTGATGATCACGCGCCGTTCTTGAAGGATCGCCTCCGGCAACAGACCTAAGGGGGTCCCCTTCCCTTCCAAGATCATGCTGGCTCTCTCTCGACGCTTGTACAGCAAAGCGGGCTCATGTCCAGCGCGAACATATCGAAACTCCCCATTGGCCAGATTCAGGACTCCATAGACCGCAGTAATAAACATCGAGGACTCAGCGGCCACCTCGAGTAGGTGATGAATGCGATTCAGAACCCATCGCGGCGAGAGGCTGCGCTGGGCCTCAGCCTGAAGGAGCCCCCGCACCACGGCCATGTAGAGGGCAGCCGGAATGCTTTTATCCGATACATCTCCGATGAAGAGCCCCAGACGCCCCTCCTTCAAGGGAATCACATTGTAGAGATCCCCTCCCACCTCCCGGGCGGGCCGATAGCGGGCAGCGAACTGCCAACCCGGAATGGCAGGAAAATCTTTGGGCAGAAGGTCCTCCACAATTCCCCGGGCCACCTCCAGATCACGTTTGATACGCTCCCGGCGCATCAGTTCCGCCTGGGCTTCCTGCAGTTCTCGATAGGCCACCCGGAGTTGGCGGTTCTTATCCTGAAGGCGGCGGATGATGAGCCCGTCCGTCTCCCGCAGGCGGCCGCTGAGCTCCCGGGTGATCTCCAAAAGGCTGTGGGGGTTCTCCTGGAGGTGAGCCCGAAATACGTTTCGAGAGAGCTCGACCAGCTCTGTCGGCTCCAGGGTGCGGGCCATGGCCGAGCGGGGGAGATCCTCCAAGAGGGCCATCTCCCCAAAGAACCCACCTGGCCCGTGAACACCGAGAACTTCCTCGTCGCCATCCACCGTCTTGACGATCTCCACCTGTCCCCTCTTCACAATGTAGAAAGCCTGGCCGGACTGTCCCTCTCGGAAGATGACCGCGCCCGCCGGCCAACGCGATTCCTCGGCGGCCGTGGCCAGCCTCTCCAACTCTTCTGAGCTGAGTCGAGATAAGAAGGGTACGCGATGGAAGACGCTAACGAGTGGCTCCTTCATGGTTCGGGTGAGCGACGGATGAGAGATTCTCGAAAAGGGGCCAAACTGCCGAGGGTGTACGACCGATGTCGGAACTCGGGTTTCCTCGAACCGAGGTCGGAGGGGAGGTGATTAGGATGTGGATCCCCGGGTGGACCCAAGAGCAATAGTTTCCTCAATGCCCTTTCGCTTCCCTGCCAGACACAAGGCCCGTCAACAGCTTAATATAGGTAAAACCCACTATAGCATATGGAGACGCTGGCCGTCAACGACCGCTCCCCTTACGAGCTGAGTACACCTTTCTCCCGAGACCGGCGATGGGTTGACAGCCAGATCAATCGGAGCTATAATTTAGCCTAAGCTAAAATTAAATTTAGGCAGCTAAAATGCTAAGTCAGGCGGTGGAGGACTACCTTAAGGCGGTCTACCAACTCCAGGAGCGCCAGGGACAGGTAACCACCCTGGCCGTGGCCGAGCGCATGGGGGTGGCTCCTGCTTCGGCGACCAACATGATCAAGAAGCTAGCCCAGATGCGGCTGGTCCGACACACCCCCTACCAGGGCGTGGAGCTGACCCCCGAGGGCGAGAAGATCGCCCTGGAGGTGATCCGCCACCATCGCCTGGTGGAGCTGTACCTGGCCCAGGCCTTGGGCGTGCCCTGGGATCGGGTCCACCAAGAGGCAGAGAAAATCGAACACATTCTCTCCGAGGATCTAGAGGATCGCATCGCCGCAGCTTTAGGGCAGCCCTCCCGCGATCCGCACGGGGACCCCATCCCCACCAAAGAGGGCACCATGGCGACTCCCCCCCAGGCACGCTTATCCGAGATCGCTGCCGGCGAGATGGTCGTCGTCTCCCGGGTGGCCAACGAAGACCCGGAGCTTTTGCGCTACCTGGGAAGTCTAGGCCTATACCCTGATGTGCAGCTCCTTGTCCTGGAGGTGGCCCCTTTCAAGGGCCCGCTGCGGGTGCGGATGGCAGGCCAGGAACATGTCCTGGGGCGCGAATTGGCCGAGAACATCTTTGTCGTCCCCGCCCAACTTCAATCCGCCACTACCGTAATCGAGGTGTCGTCATGAGCGAGAAAGGCAAAGAGATACCGATCAGTCGACGAGATTTTCTGAAAGCGTCCGCGGTGGGGGCAGCACTGGTGGGGGGCGTCGGCCTTGCGCGCCTCCGCCCCGATGCCAGCCCGGCTGGCACCCTCCCTCCGACTCAAGGGGGCCCCGACCACGAACACGGCCATGATCCTCACAGCCCCATGGCCAACATGGCGGTGGGGGATGTGGATCCGGCCGTGAACGGCTTTGACCCCAGTGCCATCCTGACCGATTTCGACTATGGGGTGCCCACCACCCTGCCCAACGGCGGGACCTTACGTGAGTACACGGTCGTCGCGGCCGATAAAGAGATCGAGGTGGCGCCGGGAGTCAAATTCGCCGCCTGGACCTATAACGGGCGCGTCCCCGGGCCGACCATCCGTTGTCGCGAGGGGGATCGCGTTCGAGTGCGCTTCATCAACGCGGGCAGCCATCCCCACACCATCCACTTCCACGGCATCCACCCCGCCAACATGGATGGGGTCTTCGAGATCGTGGACCCCGGCAAGGAATTCGTCTATGAGTTCGACGCGGAGCCTTTCGGGTTACATCTCTACCACTGTCACACCCTGCCCCTCAAGCGCCACATCCACAAAGGGCTCTACGGAGGTTTCATCATCGACCCCAAGGTGGATCGGCCGCCGGCCCGCGAGCTGTTCATGATGATGAACGGATTCGACACCAACTTCGACGGGGAGAACGAGGTTTACGCCGTTAACACCGTCGCCTTCCACTACGCCAAACACCCCATCCAGATCAAGGTCAACGAACTGGTGCGCATGTACCTGATCAACATCACCGAGTTCGATCCCATCAACTCCATCCATATCCACGCCAATTTCTTCAACCTGTATCGGACTGGAACCAGCCTCACTCCGGACGCCTTCACGGACACGGCCATGTTCGCCCAAGCGGAGCGAGGCATCCTGGAATTCAAGTACAAATTCCCGGGCCGCTACATGTTTCACGCCCACGTGAGCGAGTTCACCGAGCTGGGCTGGATGGGCATCTTCGAAGTCGTCGAGTAGGAGGCGCCGTGCGAAAAATGAGCCTCGCTCCCATCCCGATGGCCATAGCGCGCGACTTGTGAGCCCAACACTCGCGAGACTCGACCCGCTGAAGGAGCTTTCATGAACCAGCCTATGGCGATAACGATTCGGGGGCTGACCAAATTCTACGGCAAGGCCCCGGCGCTGCGGGGCGTGGACTTGGAGGTGGGCCGCGGCGAGATCTTCGGCTTCCTCGGCCCCAACGGCGCGGGCAAGACCACCACTATCCGCTGCATGCTGGACTTGATCCGGCCCAACGGGGGCACTATCCGAGTCCTGGGCCTCGATCCCCAGGCCGAACCAGTGGCGGTGCGCGCCCGCGTCGGCTACCTCCCTGGCGAGCTGCGCCTGGAGGACAACCTGACCGTCGAAGGCGCGCTGCGCTACTTCGCTCGTCTCCGCGGGGGAAGGGTAGACTGGGGATTTGTGCGAGAACTAGCCGAGCGCCTAGACCTCGATCTCAAACCGGCGATCAAAAATCTTTCGCACGGCAATAAACAAAAGGTCGGTGTGGTCCAGGCTCTGATGCACCGCCCGGAACTGCTCCTGCTCGACGAGCCTACGCTTGGCCTGGACCCGTTGATGCAGCATGAAGTGTTGCACCTGATCGCCGAGGCGCGGGCGGAGGAAGCCACTGTCTTCTTCTCCTCCCACATCATGAGCGAGGTACAGGCGGTGGCGGAGCGCGTAGCCATGATCCGGCGCGGCGAGATCGTGGAGGTGGCCGAGACCGCCTCGCTGATCAACCGCGCCCTGCGTCGCGCTCGCGTTCGATTCGGGCAGCCAGTGGATGGCAAGCTGCTAGGGAACGTGCCTGGCGTCACTGTGCTATCGCAAGACGGGACGAGCGTGCTGTTACAGGTCGCGGGGGAGATGAACGGGCTCATCAAGGCGTTGGCCACTCTCCCGGTGCGCGACTTCGAGACGGAGCGACCCTCGCTGGAGGAGATTTTCTTAGCCCACTACGAGTCTGACCTAGGGGAGGCGAAATAAATGATCAACGTTTTTCGCTACACTTTGGCCCGCTTCCGAGGCCAAATCCTGGGCTGGGGCCTCGGCTTGTTTCTGCTCGGCCTTCTAGTCGTTCCCTTCTACGACATCATCGTGGAGCAGCGCGAGCAGTTCGAGCAGCTGTTGAAAAACTATCCCCCTGAATTCGTCGCCTTTTTTGGGGGCATAGACGCTTTTGCTACCCCGGAGGGATATCTAAGCGTAGAATTCTTCTCCTACATGCCCCTCATCCTAGGTATTTTCTCGGTGCTGGCGGGAAGCGGCCTGCTGGCCAGCGATGAGGAGAAGGGAACACTGGACCTGGTGATGGCCCATCCGCTGAGTCGCACCGCGCTCTTCCTGGGTCGCCTGCTGGCCTTCGTCATCGCCACGCTGGCCATCCTGGCCCTCTCCTGGCTGAGTTTCGTGGTGGCCATGAATTGGTCCGCGCTGGATGTGGGCTGGGGCGAGATGGCCTTGCCTTACCTGTCGCTGCTGGGGGTCCTGCTGCTCTTCGGCAGCCTGGCGCTGCTGCTGAGCATGCTCCTCCCCTCGCGGCGTTTGGCAGCCATGACAGCTGGCTTTTTACTCGTGGCCAGCTTCTTCATCACCTCGTTGGCACGCATCGACGAGAATCTGGAGGGGATCGCTAATCTCTCACCCCTCAACTACTACCAGAGTGGTGAGGCCATTCTGGGCTTGAACGGCGAGTGGTTGCTTGGCCTGCTAGCCGCGGCTGCGCTTTTCGCCATCCTCGCCTGGTGGCGCTTCGAGCGGCGGGACATCCGCGTGGGTGGCGAGGGCAGCTGGCGGTTGTCTATCCCATGGCGGAGAGTCGCGGTACGAGGGGGGTAGCAAAGAGCGATAGCACGCTACCATCGATGGAGCCCTCATCACTGTCTTGCCTGGTGAGGAGTCAAAGCTCAGCGGGAATTCTGGAGTAGATGACAACATGCAAGAAAACCGAGCCCGCGATCATAGAACCGTGCGAAACTTGACCTTGCCTATCTGGGTGATAGGACTGATACCCATCATCCTGCTGGCCGCGCTGGTAGTCGCCTTCCTGGTCTACGACCCCACCAGTCCCTTCCGCGCCAGCTTCCCGCCCGTGGAGGAACTCACTGTGGAGCGGATCGCGGTAGTGCCGGACGGATTGCAGGTCCATGTGGTGAACGGCGGTCCCAGTCCGGTCACCATCGCCCAGGTCCTGGTAGACGAGGCCTATTGGCAATTTACCGCCCAGCCTTCGTTAACCATCCCCCGCCTCGGCCGGGCCACGCTCCACATCCCTTACCCCTGGGTACAGGGAGAGCCGCTGGAGATCGCCCTGATCACTGAAACAGGGTTAACCTTCAACGCCACCTTGAAGGTGGCCACCCTTTCCCCCACGCCCGACGCGCGCTTTGTAGGCACCTTTGCACTTCTCGGCGTTTACGCCGGCGTGATCCCGGTCTATCTGGGCCTGCTCTGGTATCCCGCCCTGCGCCGGGCCAGCCAACACTGGATGCACTTCCTGCTCAGCCTCACCGCCGGCTTGCTTCTCTTTCGAGGGGTGGATGCACTGCAGGAGGCCAGTGAGCTGGCCGGCCAGATCTCAGGCGCCTTTCAGGGCATCGGTTTGATCGTCATCGGTGTCGTGGCCAGCTTCCTGGGGCTCACCGCGGTGGGGCAGTGGACCTCCAGTTCTCGCGGAGCCCACGGCGAGGCTTTTGGGCGATTGTTATTGGCCTACTTCATCGCTTTGGGGATCGGGCTGCACAACCTGGGCGAGGGCCTGGCCATCGGCGCGGCCTACAGCCTGGGGGAGCTGGCCCTGGGCTCCTTCCTGGTGCTAGGCTTCACCATCCACAACACGACCGAAGGCTTGGCCATCGTGGCACCGGTCTCGCGCGACCGCATAAGCATCGGCCATTTGCTGGCGATGGGAGCGCTGGCGGGCGGGCCCACCATTCTGGGAACCTGGTTCGGTGGCTTTGTCTATTCGCCGCTGCTCGCGGTGCTCTTCCTGGCCATCGGGGCGGGGGCCATCTTTCAGGTGGTCTACGAGGTGATTAAGCTCATCGCCCGCGCGACCCAGAAGCCGCTGACCGACCCGGCAAGTTTTGCGGGACTGATGGCGGGCCTCCTGATCATGTACCTCACCGGCCTCCTGGTGGTGGTGTAGGCGGCGCCTGTCGCTCTCTCTCGATTCGCTCCTCCACCGCTATTTCTCGGAGGGGGTGGAGGGAGGGCCCGCCTGGCCCTCAGCGCGATTCTGGTTCCCCGGTTGGTTTAATACTTCCTCTCTTCGCCACCCCAGCCCTATCGGCCTAGCCCTCATCGGCTTGAGCATTCCGCTGCTCTTTGGTAGCCTTAAAGGTAGACTGCTCATCAAAACCTGGCCGTCCAAGCCTTGACTTATCGCATCGCTCTCGAGCACAGCCTGTTGGTGAAAGCCTACACGGAGGAGTATCGCGAATATATGCGCCCTACCAAGGGGCTCACCCTCTCGTCTTCTGATCGGGATGGCCCAGAACTTCAGCGCAGCATGAATATCTCGAGAGCGGAAGGCGAATCGCTGAGACGTGAACCCGAGCAGCGCGGCCTGCTTTTAGCTTTTTTCCTGACCGGCGGGTTCTTGCTGGCCGAGGTGGCAGGCAGCTTGCTCACCAACAGCCTGGCCCTGCTGGCGGATGCCGGGCACATGCTGGTGGACGTGGCCGCCTTGGGCACCAGTGTCGTGGCCCTCCGCTTGGCCCAACGCCCCTCCACCCGAGAGCGCACCTTCGGTTTGCTGCGCCTGGAGATCCTGGCTGCCCTGGCCAACGGCGTCACTCTGTTACTGATCACCGGCTACATCGTTTACGAGGCCTATCAGCGCCTTCTGGCGCCGCGCCCGATCCAGAGCCTGGGGATGTTGGCCATTGCCACCCTGGGTCTGGGGGTCAACCTGGCCGCCCTCTACCTATTGCGAGGAGGAGAGAGCCTCAACATCCGTAGCGCCTTGCTCCACGTGCTGGGCGACACCGTCTCCTCGGTAGGGATCATCCTCGGCGGGCTGGTGATCTTCTTCACCGGCTGGGCGGTGGTAGACCCTGTGCTCAGCATCGGCATCGCCA
>JACPWV010000002.1 GCA_016196905.1 Chloroflexota bacterium
ATCGCGTAGCCAACCTCTGCTCTTGCTCAAGGCGCCTGCGGCGATCAGCGTAGCACCACCTGGGTCCAGGCTTCGATCCAGCGTTCGCGGTTAGCGGCGATCTCCTCGGCGCTCAGCGTGGCGGGTTCCTCGGGCACCTGAGCGAACTGCACGAAAACATCCGGCAGCCGGGCGGCCTGGCTGGCCGGGAAGACGAACATCTGCAGGGGGATGTCCTCTTGGAAGCGCTGACTGAGCAGGAAGTCGATGAACTTTTGGGCCAGGTCCGGCGCGTGGGTGCCGCGCAGAATTCCGGCGAACTCGATCTGCCGGAAACAAGCGCCACGGCCCAGCACATTCCCGGTGGGCGCCTCGCTCAGGGCGCCCTCACTGAAGTAGACCTCCGCCGCGGGGCTGGTGGCGTAGCTGACCACGATGGGTCTATTGCCCTCTCCACTGCCGCCGCTGAACTGGCCGTAGTAGGCATCCTCCCAGCCGCTGGTGACCATGACCCCATTGCGGCGCAGATCGGCCCAAAAATCGAGGTAAGTGTAACGGCCCTCCTCCTCGAAGTTGGCGAGGGTGGCCAGCAGGAAGGCGAGGCCGGGCGAAGAGGTGGCCGGGTTCTCCACTACCAGCAAACCGTTATATTCGGGCCGGGTTAGATCGGCCAGGTTTAGGGGCGGGGCCAGCCCGCGCTCGCGGAAGTAGTCCTTGTCGTAATTAAGGCAGACATCCCCGTAGTCGATGGGCACCAGTCGATATTGAGGGTCCAGCACCAACCCGTCGGGAACGTTCTCCAAACCGGAGGGCCGATAGGGGATGAAGATATCCGCTTGGAGGGCTCGGCTGAAGAAGGTGTTGTCCACTCCGAAGAAGACGTCCGCCAGGGGGTTGTCCTGGCTTAGAATGGCCTGGTTCAGAGCCGCGCCAGCGTCGCCCGATTTGAGGATCTCCACCCCGGCGTTATTCTCCTGCTCGAACTCGGCGATCACCTCCTGGCTGGCGGCGAAGCTATCGTGGGTCATCAACCGCAGCGTGCGCGGTCCCGCGGGCGCACAGGCCAGCAGCCCGAATAGGGTCCCAGCCGAGATCAGGATAAGCCAGGACATTCGTCTAATCATCGCGCACCTCCTTCCACTTTGCACTCGATGCGTGCCTCGCTGAGCACCCACTCGCGACCCGGCCTGGCCTACTTTCCCTTGAGCGCGCCCGGCGCGAGCCGCACCGCCAGGAGCGCGCCGCTCCCGATGCGCACCTCGGCCAGCGAGGCAGTGAAGACGTTGCTGATTCCCCGTGTCGAGCCGAACTCGAGGGTTCCGCCTTCGAGGGGGTATTCCAGCCCACCGGTATAAATCCCGGTGACCCGAGGGCTGAGGGGGATCAAAGACAGGGTATCCCCCACCTGGCCGATGATCTGGGCACGATCCCGCACCAAGAGCGCCTCCCAGGTCTCACCGACCAGCTTGACCTTCAGCCCAGCGAACTCGGAACGCGCCAGCAACAGGATGTTGGCCAGGCTTTGATCGGTCCGCCCCTCAGTGGCCGCCAAGATCAAGAGTTCCTGCGCCCCGCGACGGGCGGCCTCCCTCAGGGCCAACTCCAGGTCGGTCTGATCCTTGCGGGCGGGATACCGCATGAATTGGCACCCCCTCGTCTCCAGCTCGCGGCGCAGGGCATCCGGCAAGGAGTCCAGATCGCCGACCACCACCTGCGGGGTCAGGCCGGCGGCCAGGGCGTTTCGCGCACCGCCATCGGCGACCACGATAAGATCGTCAGGGCGCCACAGCCCCCGATAGTGTTCGGGGTCCCCCAGTGAACCGTTGGCGAAGATGACAGCGCGCATTCCTTTTTCGCGACCCCTTCCCCCTGGCGTCGAAAGGAGAAAAGTGCCGCCGCCCACGGTGGGCGGCGGTTTGTGCGCAAGGTACGCTCCCTCCGCTGGCATTACCCAGATCAGGTTCTACGGGTCGATGGCAATTTCCCCGACGAGATCAGGGAGAGGCCATCCTCTCAGCCTGGCTTCACCAAGCTCCCCGCGTCTATTCGAGTGTTCGGGTTCTGGAGTGCTCCCTTTTATTATACCAAGTTTAGAGGAGACTTGCCAAATCCTCTGCGGCCCGGGAGATATCTAGGAAGACCAGGCCCAACTTGGCCCGTTCCCGAGCCAGCACGGTGAGCACCGCCTCCTGGCCGATGGAGGTGAGGATGACGTAACCCTGCTTGCCGCGTACGAAAACCTGTTGCAGGGCGCCGCGCTGCAGCTCGAGGGCGATGCGATCGCCCAGGGAGAGCATAGCGTTAAGTCTCGATTTTATCCAGGATGGTGTAGAGCAGTTCGAGGAGCACGCCTTTCGCGCTCTCTCGATCCGTGGCTACGCAGGGCAGCACCTTGACCGCCGGATCGATGTGCAGGGCGATGCGCAGGTCCTCGGGCTGCCAGGCATCGGGGTGATCTTGCTTGTTGGCGGCCACCACGTAGGCCACGGGGCTGTGGCGGCGGAAAGTGTCCAAGATCATCTTGGCTTCTCGAAAGGTCTCTGGAGCGATGCTGTCCACCATGACGATGAACCCCAACATCCCTTCGGAAAGGATGTCCCACATAAAGTCAAAGCGCTTTTGGCCCGGCGTGCCAAAGAGGTGCAGCACCAAATCCCGGTCCACGGTGAGCCTTCCGAAGTCCATGGCCACCGTGGTCATCTCCTTGGTGTCTCGGCTGCCGTCGCTGAGTCGCCGCTCGGTAGAGACCACCTCGATCTCGCTGAGGGAGGAGATGAAGCGGGTCTTTCCGGAGTTGAAGGGGCCGGTGATCACCACCTTAACGCTTTGCACGGGGTGCCTCGCCGGGCGGGCTAGATCCCGCGCACCCGCTCGATCAAGCGAAGGATCAAGCTGCGCTTGACCGGGACGGCAGGTTGCGTGAAAGGCGGGGGTGTCACGACCCTGGGCACCAGCGGGGGCACCAACTGCACCAGGCCTGCCGCCAGCAGGCCGTAGACCACCTTGCGGATCTGGGGGTCGTTCAGGGCGCTGGCCCGGGCGATCTCTTGCAGACTCCGCTGCCCCTGGATCTGGGAGAGGACCCGCCACTCCTCGGGGCTGAGTTGGACGCGTTTGAGGGCGGCCCGCGCGTGAGGGGCGAACTGAGGGATCAGATCCAGATCGGGCACCGCCTCCTCCAACCGGCGGCGCTCGCGAACCAGGCGACTCCCCTCCAGGATGATGTCTTCCAAGCGCAGCGCCAGAGTGATCTTGCCCTCGGGGGGCAGGCGGTTGGGCTCGAAGACGAAAACTCCCTCGGATCGCGTGAACAGCCGATAGACAGCTTCTAGAAAATGGCCACGCAGGGTCTCCAAGATTTGTTCTCGGTTGGTATAGCCAGCGTTGATCAGAAGCAAGCCCAGCTCTTTCTCGCTGGAGGCGTGGAACCTCTCGCGGATGGTCTGGGACTGTTCTGCGCTGAGGCGACCGGCTTTCTGTAATAAATCTAACAATCCGAGGCCCTTCCCGTTAGAGGCATGGACTAGCTTGCCCTCGCGGAAATAGAGGTTGGTGATGTGTTCAAGGTCCTGGATGGTCAAGGTTCCGGTCTTCTTGGCCAGGTTGACCAGGTTGAGAAGTTGAGTGAGGCTGAAATCGCGGAGATTGCCACGGAGCGCCATGGCGTGTGTCTCGTCGGCTACCCTATTACAGGATTTGCATTATACTTTTAAACAATTATGGCGTCAATCGCCCATTAGTACTTTGGTCACATTCAGCCTGCTGCAGCCCTCTGTGGGCCGAGCCTCCCCAGGCGCGTGAATCCATAGGGGGCTGGGCGGGGAGGGGTGGGATGCGGGAGGAACTTGAACGGGACGCCGAACGCTTTCACCAGGAAGCCACCCGCGAATACTACCTGGTCCGCTCAGGCCAGAAGGAGGCCCTGGAACTCAGCCCCATCTACGAGCGCTATGAGCACCTCTTCACCCGCGCCGCGGCCCAGGAGACCCTGCGTGAGCGCCGGGAGAGGGGCGGGCGCTTTTTGGCCGAGTTCATCACCCTGGAACATTTAGAGAATTCGGTCAAACAGCTCAGCGACCAGATCGCCAATATGCTCTTGCGTGCCAAGGCGACCTGGGAAGGCCAGGAGGTGGCCTATCACAACCTAGAGATCCTCTACACCAATGAGCCCCATCTGGATCGGCGCCATCACCTCTACCAGAACCGCATGCAAATCACCGCCCAAGCCAACCCACTGCGCGGGGAGCGCTGGGTCGCGCTTCAGGCTGCGGCCAAGGAGCTGGGATTCCCCCACTACGGCGCGCTGTGCGATGAGTTGCGCGCCCTCGACCTGGCGCGGCTGGCCAAGGAGATGAAGACGCTGCTGGCAGAGACCGAACGGGCCTACTTCGAACGATTGGGCTACTACCTTTATCGCATCGATGTCCCCGAAGCGCAAGCCAATCGCGCGGATATCGCCTTCCTCTTCCGCGCGGCCCATTTCGATCCCCTTTTTCCCTCGCAGCGATTGATCTCCTCCCTCACCGCTACCCTGCAGGGTTTGGGTATTCGCTTGGCGGAGCAGAAAAATTTGGAGTTGGACATCGAGCCGCGGCCGCTCAAATCTCCCCGTGCCTTCGTGGCGCCCATTCGCATCCCGGAGGAGGTCAAGCTGGTGATCAAGCCGCGGGGCGGCCAAGATGATTACGATTCCTTCTATCACGAGGCGGGGCACGCCCAGCATTTCGTCCACGTCTCTCCCGAGTTGGTCTTCCCGTTCCGGCGCCTGGGGGACAATTCGATCACCGAATGCTACGCCTTTCTATTCCAGCACCTCCTGCACAGCCCGCGCTGGTTGGAGGTGTTCCTGGGCGTCGAGGGGGCGCAGGATTACCTGCGCCACGTTCATTTTCGAAAACTCTACATGCTGCGCCGTTACGCCTCCAAGCTTCTCTACGAGTTGGATCTCCACGCCGATGGCCTCTTCGGCGCCGAGCAACGTTACGCCGCCTTGTTGGGAAATAACCTAGGGCTGAGTATCTACCCCGAGGATTATCTGGACGACCTGGACGATGCCTTTTATGCGGCCCAATATCTGCGAGCTTGGATCCTGGAGATGCAACTGCGCCGTTACCTGGAAGATCACTTCGGGCGCGACTGGTTCGCTCACCCGGAGGCCGGCCGTTTTCTCATTGGCCTGTGGCAACGGGGGCAGGAGTTCACCGCTCCTGAGTTGGCCGTGGATTTGGGCTACGCGGGCTTGAGCCTGGATCCGCTGCTGGAGGAGCTGACCCGCCGCTGAGTCGATGCTCGATTCCGGGTCGGTTCACGCCGGCCCCAAACAGCACAGCATGGCTTATCGTCGCTCAGGGGCGAGTCATTTATCAACGGCGCCCGCTCGCCTCGGCGGGGGCCTGTTGAAAGCGGTGTCCCAGCTCCAGGCGCTTGCGGATGGGCGGATGGCTGTAGAGCAGCATCTCCACCCAGGGCTCGGGGTCGGCATCGGCCAGGTTTTGATTGGCCAGCTTGGTCATGGCGGAGATGAAGGCCCCTGGCCTGCCCGTGGTGCGCAGGGCGTACTCGTCGGCGGCGCGTTCTCGAGCCCGCGAGTAGGCATTGACCAAAGGCGTACTCACCAGCATGGCCCCGCCCATGACCAGTGCCAGCCAGGGTATAGAGGCCATATCCGCCACACTCTGAAAGCCGAAGGCGCTCACCCCCCAGCGTAGGGCCAGGTGGGCCAGGTAGAGGGCGGCCAGGGTCAGCGCGGACTGGACAGCGATCCCACGGGGGATATCCCCGTGCACGTGATGGGCCAGCTCGTGGGCCAGGACCACTTCGATCTCGTCTGCGCTGTAATGGCGATAGAGGGTATCGCCCAGGACGATGCGCCGGGTGTTGCCCAGGCCCAAGAGGGCCGCGTTGGCCGTCACGCTGCGGCGACTTAAATCGATGCTGAAGACACCGCGCACTTTGGTCCCCGCCCGCTCGGCTAACTCCTGGAGGCGACGCGCCAGCTCCTCGTCGGCCAGGGGGGTCAGCTTGTAAAAGAGGGGCAGGATCAGCAGGGGGGAGAGGTTGGTTAAGACCACACTGAAGAACAGCCAGAACAGCCCCGTCCACAGCCACCACAGCTCGGGGCTGCGCTGCAGAAGGAGATAAACCACCTCGACGAGCGTGCCACCCAGCATCAGGCTCAGGCCAGCGCCTTTGATCTGATCGCTCAGCCAGCCACGCCGGCTCTGGGTGGAGAGCTGATAGCGATGGGGCAGAACGAAGCCACCGTAATAGTCCAAGGGCGTGCGCAGCAGCCCATAGCCCAGGGCGAAGAATACGAAGAAGAGGGCGACCCCGATGGCCGGCTCAGGGCTGAGCAGGGCGAGGGTGCTTCTCAGTTGAACGCTGAGCCCGCTGAGCAGATAGGCCAGCGCATAGAGGCCGCCTAGAGTTAGATCGACCAGCAAGAGGCGACGGCGCAGCCAGGCGTACTCTTTGGCTCTCTTTTGTCGTTGCGGGTCGAGTTCTTGGCCGGAGATGGCGGGTGTGTCCATGGTCGGCGGCTGGGGATGGTCCAACCGCCGCAGATGTTAGCATAGAGAGGGGGGCGATGCCAACCAGGATGGGTCGGCGCAGAGCTAGGCCGAGGCGCGGGGAGCGATGGATCACCCTGACCACCGATTTCGGGACGGGGGATGGGTACGTGGGGGTGATGAAGGGGGTGATCTACGGCATCAACCCGCAGGCACGCATCGTCGATCTCTCTCACGACATCCCACCCCAAGACATCGCCCGGGCGGCCTTCCTCCTGGCTCGCCACTTCACCTTCTTTCCCCCGGACACCATCCACCTGGTGGTGGTCGATCCCGGGGTAGGGGGGGAGCGCCGTCCGCTGCTGTGGATGGCGGGCCATTATTTTTTCGTCGGCCCCGACAACGGCGTGGTGAGTACGGCCTTGAGGAGGGCGGGCCAGTCTGTGCGCGCCTACCACCTGAATCGACCTCGCTATTGGCTGCCCCGCATCTCCTCCACCTTCCACGGTCGGGACATCTTTGCGCCGGTGGCCGCCCATCTCTCGCGCGGGATCCTACCCCGAAGTCTAGGGCAGAAGACGAAGCAGTGGGTGGCCCTGGAACCCCCTGCGCTGAAGGTGGGGCCAGGCCGTCTGCAGGGCCGGATCGCGCACATCGATCGTTTCGGGAACCTTCTCACCAACATCCCCGCGGAGCACCTGAGCGCCTGGGGATCCCAGCTGCGCGTTCGCCTGCATCAGGTGGAGATCCTCGGCCTGGCGCGCACCTTCGCCGACGGCGCGCCCGGGAACTTGATCGCTTACCTGGATAGCGACTGGCACTTGGCCATCGGTCGAGTGCTGGGCAGCGCGCAAACCACTTTGGGGGCCAGGGTGGGGGACCCGGTGGAGGTCCTCGGGCCTTAGCTCGCTTGCCGCTCCCAGCGCCTCGTGTTACAATCAGCCTCCCCACCCGCTTGATGAGGATGCCTTGGTGAGTCCCCTCGCCCCCGCCGTCACGCTGGCCGTCCCCTCGCTCCTCCTTTATTTGTGGCGAGGTCGCTTCCCATCTCGTGTGGCTTATGCCTTATCCCTGGCTGGGCCAGCGGCCGCTCTCCTGATCGCGCTGGCACTGAGTGTCCAGGGATCGCCCGACCTGTCCTGGCGCTGGGATCCCGCGGCTGTGCCGGCCCAGCAGCCTCGCCTGGCTGCTCAGCCGGTCTCCTTGGCCTTTATCTTCACCTTGAGCTTTGTCGCCCTAGCTGCCCTGGGATCCCGCCCTGCCACCGACGAGCCCAGCCTATGGACAGACCTACTGGTCCTGGCTGCGACCGCGTTTTTTTTGACGGCGGCCAATCCCACGGCTCTCCTTCTGGCTTGGTTCCTCCTGGACGCTAGCCTCTTCTTGAGCACGACCGCTTGGCTGGGCCTGGGGCCGGCGATTCGCCTCGCCGGCACGAACCTACTGGGAGGCACCGCCTGGATTTTGTTCACCTCAATATCCATCCAAACTGGTGGGGACCCCGCTCTCTCGGCCGGACTGGCGGGCATCGCCCTGTGGGTGCGCAGTGGCCTCTATCCTGCTCAGAGCTGGGTAGAGGTGAGCGGGGCGCTGCCAGTCTGGCGGCGGGTGTGGTGGGAAAGTGTGAATTTGGCTGCAGCTGGCTATCTATGGTCGCTGGCGGCAGGCCCCGCCTGGGGATTGGGTTGGCTTGGCCTTCTGGTCAGCCTGCGCGGTCTCCTCGATCTCTGGCGCGGGCCGAGCAGCATCAAATTTGTGCAGGTTCAGCTCGGCCTGGGGGCGGCGTTGGCCTGGGCAGGCTCGGGCATCTCCGGCCCAGTCATCGCCCTTTACTTCCTGAGCCTGCTGGCGGCCGGCGCGATTCTGCACCTCAGCCAAGACCTCCTCGCCACCGGAAGGCGCTGGGCTCCTTTGCTGGCAACTGGCCTCCCCACTGCCATCGCGGCGGCTTCCTTGGCGGGCACGCCGCCCACCCTCGGCTTCGCCGCCCGCTGGCTGCTTTACCATGAGCTGCGGGATGCGCCCCCTCCGATCTTCGCCATGGCCACGCTCATCTTTCTCCTCTCCCTCCCACCTCTGGCCGTTGCGTTGCGCGAAAAAAGATCCTTGGGGATCTCCGACGAAGTGGGTGGCTGGATTTGGCCTTGGTGGTTGGCCCTGCCTACGGCTTTGCTGGCCCTCACCCCCTTTGTTCTTGTCCGCGGCGGCTTTCCCGCTGGCGAGCTTTGGGATTCGGCCCTGGCTGGGGGGGCCAAGGGCTATTCCTTGTGGGTGATGCTGCTGGTTCCAGCGGCGGGGGCAGGCTTGCTTTTGCTGCGTTGGTCCGAACTGGCCTCTTTCGTGCAAGACCTCGAGGAGAGGATCGCGCCTGGCTCCCGTGGGGCCCGCATAAGGTGGTTTCTGGGGGCGATCGGCCGGGCCGCTGGCGAGATCTTGGAAGCCGTGGCCTGGCTGGGGCGGGGCCGCCACGGCGCCATTTGGCTCACTCTTTACGCGTTGGGCATCGCTTTGCTCACTTTCTTGATGTGAGGCCCGATGAGAGTGCTGATCGACCTACTGGCTGGGCTGCTGCAAAACGCCATTGCCCCGGGCTTGCTGCTGGTGATCGGGCTGCTGATCTTGCGCGGAGGGTGGAGACTCTCCCTACTGGCTCTGGCGGCCCAATACGCAGCCAGCGGCTTGCTCTTGAGCTGGACGGTGTCCCTCAGCGTGGCCGCCCTCAAGTGGTTAGTGGGGGCGATGGTCCTGTTCATCCTCTACCCGGCCGGCCGGCGCCTGCT
>JACPWV010000112.1 GCA_016196905.1 Chloroflexota bacterium
AGGTTGAGCGTTCCAGTTGGTTTCGTCGAATGCCCAGGCTGCTGGTGGCGTTGGCTTGTGGGTCGATGTCCACTAAGAGCACCTTGTAGCTATCCGCGGCCATGTAGGCAGCCACGCTGATGGCGGTGGTAGTTTTGCCGACACCTCCCTTTTGGTTGGCCAGGGTTAGGATGCGGGCCATCCGGCTACCACCCTTTCGCCAGCAGTTCCTCAACCCTGGCGCGGTCGGGCACGCCGGCCAGCCCGGGCCCGGTCACCGAGAGGGAGGCGGTGGCGACGGCGAAGGGCAATGACTGCCACGGATCCCCGGTCTCCCACAGCCGGATCAAAAAGGCGGCAGCGAAGACGTCCCCTGCTCCGGTGAGGTCCACCACCTCTACTTGCGGGGCAGGGTGATGCTCCACCCGGCCCTGATGATACAGGGTGGCGCCTCGTTCGCCTTGGGTTTCCACGGCCAGCCGAGCCAGGGGGAAGAGTTCGCGCAAGGCGGCGGCCTCCCCCTGCAGGTCCTCCTCGCTGACGATCAGCGCGTCGATCTGAGGCAGGAGCTCTGGCACCGGCTCCCAGCCGCTGGGCTGGATTCGGGCTCGGTCGTCCCAACGACGTAACCAACCCTGGGCGGTGAGCCCCAGCAGGTTAGCCGCGAAGTGCTCGATCATTTCTTCATCGAACTCGCGGGCGATGGGGCCCAGGTGGACAACGGGCGTTTTTCGCCAGGCGGCGGGGACTGCCTGGATCGCTATGGGTCGGGCCCGGCTGTAGAGGAATTGGACGCGCTGGCCGCTCTGGTAGACGTTGCGAAAGGTGGTGCTGGCCTCGGAGAGGAGCACATGGGTTTGGATCTCGCTGGGGAGGTCGCCCAACTCCACATCCGGCCCACAGCTAGTGAGCATAGCTGCCCGGCGCCCCAACCTGTGCGCGGTGACCGCAGAGTAGGCTACCGTGCCGCCCAGTCGGTAGCCCTGCTCGAGGAGGTCCTTAGCCAAATGACCAACAGCCAGGAACTCCGGGGCATCCATGCGAAGGGTCAGGAGGGCTTCTTGGGGTGAATCACTACCTTGCGCTCTTCCCCCTCCCCACTGCTTTGGGTGGTGACCAGGGCGTGGTCGCGCAGCGCTAGGTGAACGATGCGCCGTTCGTGGGGCGGCATCGGCTCCAGCGCTACCGGTCGGCCTTCGGCCTGCGCGCGCTGGGCCATGCGCAGAGCCAGCTCCTGCAGGGTTGTCTGGCGACGTTCTGTGTAGCCGTCGATATCCACCACCACCCCCACCCATCGCTGCGCGCGCCGGCTGGTGAGCAGGCGGGTAAGGTACTGCAGAGCGCGCAGGGTCTCCCCCCGTCGACCGATGAGGATGCCCAGATCCCGCCCCTTCACATCCAGGAGGATGGTCGGCTCGCCTTCGGGCGTGCCTTCCGTTTCGACACGGCGGCTGATCCTGGCGTGGATGCCCATCCCCACCAGCAATTTCTCCAGGACCTCCTGGGCCACCCGGGCCGCCTCTCGGGCCGAGGCGAGTCCGGCGGGCGCAGCCGGGGAGGTGAGGCTGACCCGCACCTGGGCCTCCTCCAGAACCAAGCCCAGCAGCCCCCGGGTACCGGGGTGGATCACTTCTATCTCCACTTGATCCCGGGTGGCCTGGAGCTGGGCCAGCGCCTTCTCGACCGCCTCCTCGACGGTCTTGCCGCTAACCTCGAGGCTTCTTCTCTCGCTTACGCTCATTGCGGGCCGCTCGGGCAGGGGTCGGCTTTGGCCGCAGCCCGCCCCACCCGGTGGTGAAGTATTGGGTGATGATGCCGATGAGGCCGGAAGTGACCCAGTAGAGGGCCAGGCCGGAGGGAACGCTGAGGGTGAACCAGCCGAACATGATGGGCATCATCCACTGCATGGTTTGGGTCATGGAGGCCTGTTGGGGGTCGCTCACCGGCACGCTGACCATCTTCTGCTGGACCCAGGTGGTGACCACCACGATGATGGGCAGGATGGGTATGAGAATCGGCAGGAAGGGCAATAGAGGGAGGCCAGGATCGGGCTGGTCCAATCTCAGCCAAAGAAAATGGTTGTTGATGGGGATCACCTGGCGAGCCAGATCGTGGAGGGGAGGATAGATGAATTGGAACAGGGACAGCAGCTGCTCGGGAGCGCTCCCCAGCACTTGAATGATGGCCTGATAAAGAGCGATCCAAATCGGCATTTGGATGACTAGCGGGAGGCAGCCGCCCAGAGGATTGATCCCCCGCTCCCGATACAGCTTCATGGTTTCCTCGGTCAGCTTCTCCCGGTCCTTGGCGTACTTCTTCTGCAGGGCCTGGATCTGCGGCTGCAGCTCCTGCATGGCCTTGGTGGAGCGCAGCTGCTGTCGATTGAGCGGTTGAGTCAGCAGGCGCACCACTATGGTGAGCCCCACGATCGCCACGGCAAAATTCTGAAAAAGGCCGGCGTAGAGCAAGAACAGCAGATTGATCATCGGCTGCTGGATGAGGATATTCCAAACGTCGATCATGGCTCAGCTCCCTTGCGGGGAAGGCGTGGCGGGCGCACGGTCGGTGGCGATCTGCCAGACCAGGCTGCCGTCCTGCACCTTCAAAGCGTAGACCATGCGGTCATAACTGCTCACATATACAACCCCCTCTCCCAGTACAGGGGTGGCCAGGATCTGGCCAATGCGTTCCTTCGCCGGGTACTCCCAGGCGCGCTCTCCCGTATCCGACTGCACAGCGTAAACCACTCCCTCGGCCGAGGCGATGATCAGGAGATCGTTAGCCAGAATGGGTGAGGCGCGTACGGGTCCCCCGGTGGTGAATTCCCACAATTTCTCGCCCGTTCGCGTATCCAGAGCGTACACCCGATGATCCAACGAGCCGACGAAGAGGCGGTCTCCGCTGGCGGTGGGCATGGACCAAACCCATCCTTCCGTAGGGAACTCCCACACCTTTTCCCCGCTACCCACATCCACAGCGTAGACTTTATTATCCAAGGACCCAAAAAACACTAGGCCATCCTCTGCCGTGGGCGCGCCGGAGATGGCTCCCCCGGCCTCGAACTGCCAGCGCACGGCCCCGTTGGCAGGGTCGAGAGCATACAGTCTGTGATCGTAGGAGCCCACCAGGAGCAGGCCCTCGGCCGTGGCCGGCCCGGCCCAGATCCGAGCCCCGGTCGTGGATTGCCATTTGAGCGTTCCCTGCTCGGCGTCCAGTGCGTATAGCTTTCCATCAGAGGAGGGCACGTAGAGCGAGCCGTCCGCGATGAGCGGGTCAGCCACGATGCCCCCCAGCGAGCCCTCGCGGGGGTAGCGCCACACCTCAGCGCCCGTCGCGGCGTCCAAGGCGTACACGCGACCGGCGAAGGTGCCCAAATAGACTAGGCCCTCGGCCAACACGGGCCTGGCGTAGAGGGGTTCTGGGTGTCCATCTTCGGTGGGGAATCTCCAGAGTTCCTCTCCGGAGGCTGCCTCCAACGCATAGAGTCGCCCGCCCACCGACCCCACGTAGAGAGTCCCTCCCGCCAAAGTCGGGCTGGACCAGCCGCTGCCAGAAGCAGCCCCACAACCGACGGCCAGGAAGAGGAGGAACGGAAGCGTTAAGGCGAGAGGCTTGGGCATGAACTCCATCGAGCTCGTCGCGGCCGGCTAGGGAACCGGGTCGTAGCCTCCAGCATGGAAGGGGTGGCATCGACTCAAGCGTTTGAGCGTCAGCCAACCGCCCATCAAGGCCCCGTATTTGGCGATGGCTTGGTAGCCGTATTGAGAGCAGGAGGGGTGGAAACGGCAACTGGGGGGCAGGGCCTGGGAGAGGGTGCGTTGGTAAAGACGAATGGCTCCCAGCAGGATCCGGGTCAACATGTGGGTCCTCCTAGGCGCGCTGCTGGCCGGCATCGCCCTGCAGCAGATTCCCCCGCGCCAGCAGTACCTCGATGGCTCGGTCCACCTGGTGATAGCTCGCCTCGCGGATGGGAGCGCGGGCGATGAGCACCAGGTCGCGGCCAGGTAGGATGTGTTCCCTCCGGCGGCGCACCGCCTCGCGCATCCGGCGGCGGGCCTTGTTGCGCGCGGTGGCCTTCCCGATGCGTCGGCTCACCGAGAAGCCGAATCGGCTGAAAGGCAGGCCATTGGCTCGGGCGGAGAGGACCAGCAGGGGATGGGACCAGGAGTGACCCTCCCGACGAACTCTCTGAAAGTCTTGGTTGGAGCGTAGGCGAGATGGGCGCTTCATGGGGCCCGGCGGCGCCCCGACCGCGTCGGGGCTGGTTCTCATACCGCCTCATGTCGGCGTTAACCGCTGGCGCCCCTTGAGTCGGCGCGACTTGAGCACCCGGCGGCCGCCGGAGGTGCGCATGCGCGCGCGGAAGCCGTGGGTGCGTTGTCTTTTGCGAACCTTGGGTTGATAGGTGCGCTTAGGCATCTCGAACTCTAGGGGAGGCTTGTTAATCTGATTATAGTCGAGGGGATAGCCGACCGCAAATGTCTGAGCACGGAAGTCTTGATGATCCTGCCTGCCGAGTAGCGTGTGCTAGCGAAGGTCGATGAGTCGCTCGTCGACCTAGCCGATGGTCTTCTTCAGTCTGGGGTTGGCGATCTCGCCCGGGATCCGCCCGCGCTTGGCGATGGGCACCCCCTCGATGGCCTTGATATCGGCGGTGAAGTCGATAGGAGATGAGGAGCTGATGGCGCTTCCCACCCCATAGGCATCTACCGGCGCCCCTTCGTCTTTAAACCGACGAATCTTCTCCAGGTGCACCCCACCGCTGACCACGATCTTCACCTTTGAGTAACCCGCACCATCCAGCCGCGCCCGGACCTCCTTGATCAGATCGGGCGTCACGCCCCCGCGCTCGGAGGGGGTGTCCAGGCGCACTCCCCAGAGTCGATCTCCCAGCGCTTGAGCCACCCGCAAGGCCTCTTCGACCTCGTCTCTGAAGGTATCTACGAGCACGATGCGCTGCACCTCCGGGGGCATATGCCGGTCGAAGGCCGTGGCGGCCTTCACTGTATCACCCCAGATCAGCACCATGGCGTGGGGGATAGTGCCGCTGGGATCGATCCCGCCCAAACGGGCCCCGGCGGGGGTGGCGCAGCTAGCGCAGCCGCCCACCAGCGCTGCGTATTCCAGCCGAGCGGCGACCTCGGGGTGGACATGGCGCGCGCCGAAGGAGATGACCGGGGTAGGTCTGGCCGCCTCGACCACGGCTCGGGCGGCGCTGGCCCAGCCGCTCTCCTGGGCCAGGATGCCGAGATAGGCCGTCTCGTAGATAGCGAAGGAAAGATAGGGGGCACGGATGCGCAGCACCACCTCCTTCTCGCGCATCATCTCGCCTTCTTCCAGGGCCCATACCTGGCTGCCCTGGGGGAGGACGCGGCGTAAGAGGGCGATCACCTCCCGCATCCCACACAGGATCCCGTCGCGGGCGGGGAAGACCTCCATGGTGACCACCGGGTTGAGGCCCACTTTTTGTAGTATCTCGCGAGTGCGCAAAAAGTAGACGTCGGCCGTGTGCCCTTCCACCACGATCTGCGCTGGATCGAATAGGTCCGCCATGCTCCCCTCCTTCGGGATGCGCTGGATTGGATCGAGAAAGAGGCTCGTCTGATTGTATCACGAGCCGAGACCGAGGGTGCCTGGCCACAAAAAAAGCGCCCGAGCAAATCTCGGACGCCAGTGTGTCCCCAGGCGTTCTGCGGCCTAGGCCGCCTTAGCCTCCCGGCCATCCAGGCTGACCAGCTTAGCCCCCAGGATCTTCTGCATATGCTGCAGGGCGTAGCCATGGGCTTCGGGATCGAAGGTGGCCACGCAGTCGGTGACCACCTCCACGGGATAATCGCGGTTCCTCAAATCAGCCACAGTGTGCATCACGCAGATATCGGTGCAGTCGCCTACCACGATAACCTTCTCTGGCTTGATCTCGGCCAGCCGCTTTTCGAAGTCGGTATTGAAGAAGGCACTATAGCGGTTCTTCTCCACCCTCTCGGCCTTTGCTGCATAAGGCTGCAGCTCGGGGATGATCTCGTGGTCGGGGGTGCCTTTGATGCAGTGGGGAGTGAACATCTGGAACTCTTTATCGTTCTCGACGTGAGTATCCTGAGTGAAGAAGATCTTCGACCCCTTGGCCAACTCGCGGCCCAGGAGCTTCTTGATCGGCTCGATGATTCGGCGGCCTGTCTCCCCGATATACAGCGAGCCCTGGGGATCGATGAATCCCTTTTGCATATCGACCACGATCACCGCGTTAGCCATGCCTCACCTCCTCCTGGGATCGTCATGCCGACATATCGATTCTACCATCCGCGTATTTTAATAGTGCCAAATCTAAAGGTGGATTGTCAAGATTGGCCACGAAGGTATTCGCGTGCTGCATAGATGGCTGACACCGAGCTCAGCATCTGGATCCTTCCCTCGCGCACAAGATCGAGAACTTGGTCGGGGGCACG
>JACPWV010000114.1 GCA_016196905.1 Chloroflexota bacterium
GCCAAGGGCTTCGTGGGCGGGACTGCCACCCCAGAATGCCGTGTGTGAGGCGCACGCCCAGATCGAAGTGATCTTTGAGAAGCGGCGCGCCGCGGAGTTGCTCGCGGACGGCGGGTAAAACGCAGCTTCCGCTCCGCAGAGCCGCGTTGCCAGTTGGGACTGGAGGCCCGCCTGGGTTTCCCTGAGTGGGCCTCCAGTGCCTCATCCGTCCAGGAGACGTAATGGCTGTTGTAGAAATCAGAGGGCTGACGAAGCACTTCGGCCAGGTCAAGGCAGTCGACGGCGTTGATCTTTCCATCCAGGAAGGAGAGCTGCTGGTCATCCTGGGGCCCTCCGGCTGCGGAAAAACCACCCTGATGCGCTCGATCGCCGGGCTGGAGCAGCCGACGGCGGGGGAGGTGCTCATCGGCGGTCGGGTGGTGAACGGATTGCCCCCCCGGGCGCGGCAGGTCGCCATGGTCTTCCAGAGCTACGCCCTCTACCCCCACATGACGGTCTTCAACAACATCGCCTTCCCTCTCAAAGCTCAGGGAGGAATGACCACGGAGGCCCGCAAAGAGAAGGTGGAGTGGGCCGCCTCGCTCTTGGGCGTCGAGCACCTGCTCGACCGCAAGCCACGCCAGCTCTCGGGCGGCGAAAGGCAGCGGGTGGCCCTGTGCCGGGCGCTGGTGAGGGAGCCGACGGTATTGCTCTTGGATGAACCCCTCTCCAACTTGGATGCTAAACTGAGGGCCTCGGCCCGCGACGAGCTGCAACGGTTCCAGCGGCGGTTGGGAATCACCACCATCTTTGTCACCCATGATCAGGTTGAAGCGATGGGCCTAGGCGACCGCATCGCCGTGATGAACCAGGGGAAGGTGAGGCAGATCGGGACGCCCCAGGAGATCTACCATGAATCCGGCGACACCTTCGTAGCGACCTTCCTGGGCTCGCCGGGCATGAACCTCATGGAGCGAGAGGACTGCCTGCTGGGCTTCCGCCCTGAGCACTTTCTCCCCCAAGAGGCCGCCGAGGGCCGCCACAACCTGACCACCTTCTCACTCAAAGTGACGCGGATCGAATACCTCGGGGCGGATCGGCTCGTCTACGGCGTGGTGGACAGCGTCGCTGGAGAAACGAGGACGGTGGCGAAGCTCCCCTCTACGGTCACGCTGTCGATTGAGTCGGGGGAGTCCTACCCGTTCTTTGTCCAGAAGCAGCACCTGCGATTTTTCGACAAGGCCACGGGCACGCGGACGGAGCCCAACCCCCTCTAGGAGGAGGGCAGCCATGCAGGAAAGCGCAGTGTATGAGGTCGCGGGAAGGGCCAGGCTGCGTTATCTCACGGATCGGGAGGGATTGCTGGGCCCGCTGTTTTTAATGCCCGCGGTGGTGTACATCGTAGCCTTGGTGGGTGTCCCCTTCTTTCTCGCCATCGCTTTTAGTCTGTCCAACGTCAGCGTGGGAGACACGAGCCTCAACTACGTGGGTCTGGAGAATTTCAGGACGATCATCAGGA
This sequence comes from Chloroflexota bacterium, assembly GCA_016196905.1. Taxonomy (GTDB): domain Bacteria; phylum Chloroflexota; class Anaerolineae; order UBA7937; family JACPPX01; genus JACPWV01. The sequence continues at coordinate 1,499 of JACPWV010000114.1, forward strand.
CGCCCCAATTTGAACGAGCACTCATCAATTCCGTCCTCTTCACAGTAGTCGCACAAGCGATCATCATCGTGCTGGCGAATATCCTGGCGCTGATCTTATCCGAGGATTTTCGGGGCAAATGGGTGGCCCGCATGCTGATCATGCTGCCCTGGGCGACCCCCATTGCCCTAGGGACCATCGGCTGGCTGTGGCTGCTCGACTCAAAATTCAGCCCGATCGACTGGGTGCTGGTCAACGTCGGCCTGCTCGGCCCGGGCACCCTGCTTGGACCGCGAAACCATATGACCTTCTTGGGACGGGAGGAACTGGCCATGGCTTCGGTCATCGTGGTGCACGTCTGGCGCATGCTGCCCCTGTCCGCCGTGATCCTCCTGGCAGGGCTGACCTCCATCGACCGGGATCTTCTCGACCAGGCCGAGGTGGACGGAGCCAGCTTCTGGCGAACCCTCTTCCAGATCAAACTTCCGTTGATCCTTCCCATCATGAGCATCGCGCTCCTGTTTGGTATCATTTTTACGTTTACGGATATGACCGTGGTCTTTGTGCTGACCCGCGGCGGCCCGGTCTATTACACCCAAGTGCTGCCGGTGTGGTCTTTCTTCAAAGGAATCCAGGGCGGCGCCCTGGCCGAGGGAGCGGCCGTTGCTCTCTTCCTATTCCCGGTGCTGCTGGCGGTGGCCATTCTGATGCTCAGAGCCGCTCGGCGGATGGAGATCACCTAAAGAATGGCGAGTTTGAGGCAGCGGGCGAAGCGCATCGTCGTTTATGGGGGTGTGGCGTTTTTCTGCTTCTTCTCCGCCTCTCCCTTTTTGTGGATGCTCATCACCATGTTCAAGCAAGACCGAGATCTCTATCGCGCGCAGAACAATCCCTTCCTTTTCAACGATCCGCCCACCCTAGACCACTTGAGGTTGCTTTTCCTTGAGACCAACTACACCGCATTCCTGCGGAACTCCGTTTTGATTGGGGTGCTGGTGGTCATCATCACCCTCATCATCGCCATCCCGGCCGGCTATAGCCTGGCCCGACTGACGGGACGCTGGGGGGAGCGGGTGGGGATCGGCATCTTCCTCGTCTATTTGGTGCCACCCACCCTCCTGTTCATCCCTCTGTTCCGGGTGGTGGTCGCTCTCGGGCTGAATAACTCCGTGTGGTCCCTGGTCCTGGTCTATCCCACCATCTCTATCCCCTTCTCTACCTGGCTGCTGATGGGCTTCTTCAAGGCGATCCCCATGGATCTGGAAGAGGCAGCGATGGTGGATGGATACAGCCGTCTGATGGCCTTTTTGAAGGTGGTGATGCCCCTATCGCTTTCAGGCGTCATCGCGGTGGTGGTCTTCACCTTCACCCTGACGCTACATGAGTTCATCTATGCCCTGACCTTCATCTCCTCCTCGGCCCAGCGGACGATCAGTGTGGGGGTGCCGACCGAGTTGATCCGTGGGGATGTCTTCTACTGGCAGTCGCTGATGGCCGGCGCCGCGATCGTGGCCATCCCCATCGGCATCGTTTACACCTTTTTCCTCGACCGGTTGGTGGCTGGATTTACCATGGGCGCTGTCAAGGGATAAGTCTGGGTGGCGCCCCGAATTCTTCTATAGGTCGGGTCCTCCCTGGTCTAACCGAGCGTGTCGAATTCCCTTCATCGTCCCCTAGGATCGAATACGCCTCGTCGGCTGACCCGTGGCTCGACCCGTTTACTCGCCTGGCCTGCCGATCTATGGTAGGCGGCCTGGGTCTGGTCGTAGTCGAAACATCGCTTGATCATCGGCTGGAGAGGTTTGACAGAGGCCCCCGATTCAGTCAACATAACGCCTGGGGTTTTGAGAGGGCAACCGATGAAGCCGCGGCTAGTGGATTGGTCCCTCTTGGCGGTGGTGCTCTTCGTGTTCGCCACCGGCCTGATCAGCTTGTTGGCAGGACACCCCCGCGAACGTTGGATCTTCATCGTCCACGGCGCGGGCGGCATCGCTCTATTGGTCCTGCTCTTTTGGAAATTCCGCCAGGTGCTGAAGCGCGTGCTCGATCCTCGGCGCTGGGACGCGGGCACCCTCCTCTCCCTGACGATCTCGGCCCTGGCGCTGGCCAGCGTAGGTACGGGGATCCTGTGGGTCTTGGGTGAGCTGCCCCTGCGCGCCTGGCCCAACGGAATGGGCCTCCACGGCTACCTAGCCTTCGCCCTCATCCCCCTCTTCCTTTGGCACGTCCTGCTGCGGCGCAAGCCGCTGCGCCGGGTGGACTGGGCCGATCGGCGCAACGCCCTGCGCTACCTGGGGCTGCTGGCCTTCGGCGCGGTGGCTTGGGGAGGGCAGGAGCTCGTCGCTCGCGCCTTGAGCACCGAAGGCGCGCGGCGGCGCTTCACCGGCTCGCGCGAGTGGGGCAGCGATCAGGGGTTATCCTATCCCACCACCAGCTGGGTGGCGGATAACCCCGCGCCGGTGAACATCTATAAATGGCGGCTGCGCATCCACGGCGCGGTGGAACGGCCGCTGGAGTTTGCCTATCGCGACCTCATCGAGGGTGGGGATGTCCAGCGAGCAACCCTGGACTGCACGGGGGGCTGGTACTCCACCCACAACTGGAGCGGCGTGCGGGTGGGATGGCTGTTTCAGCAAGCCCGGCCCCTGCCCACTGCGCGTTGGGTGAGCTTCGTCTCCATCACCGGCTATCGCTGGAGCCTAGCTCTGGAGGAGGCGGCGCATGCGCTCCTCGCGACGCAGGTGGATGGCCAGAGACTGGACCATGGCCACGGCTTTCCCCTGCGGCTGGTGGCGCCCGGCCGGCGCGGCTTTCAGTGGGTCAAGTGGGTGCAGGGACTGGAAGTGCGCGACGAGCCGGATTACCAGCAGTGGTTATCCATCTTCACCAGCGGTTTCGTCGGCCGTTGAGAATGCGATCCATGCGCTGTCCCCCCCAAATCCAAAACCATCCCCGCGTGTCGGTGATCGACATGGCCGGGGCCGAGATGATGTGGCGGGAAGCCTCTTCACCTGGCGGGGGAGCCAGGCAGAACCTTAAAATTTGGCGAGGGGGGGGCATTGATTTTATGGAAAGTTGTGGTAGAATGAAGACCCACTCCTTCGGGAGGCGGACGCGCCTTCCCAGACCTAGGCGAGGTTGAGCCATGGACAGCCACATTCAAAATTTTCTAAGCTACGTCTCGGCAGAGAAGGGCTACTCAGCCAACACCCGTTCTGCCTACGCCATCGACCTGGAACAATTCGCTGAGTACCTCCTTGCCCAGCCCAGGTCCATCCACGACTGGGCCCAGGTCGATAAAGACGCCATTGTAGGCTTCATCCTCCATCTCAAAGGCGATCGACAGTACGCCTCGGCGACGGTGGCGCGCAAGGTGGCGGCCATTAAATCTTTCTTCCACTTTCTATGGCGAGAGGGGATCATCCCCGACGACCCCACCGCCACCCTGGATTCGCCGCGGGTCGAGAAGCGCCTGCCGCGGGCGCTCACCCTGGAGGAGGTTAAGCGCCTGCTGGCCGAGCCGGCCAAGCAGAATAATGCCAAGGGGCTGCGCGATCGGGCCTTGCTGGAGTTGGCCTACGCCACCGGCATGCGCGCCTCGGAGTTGGTGGCCCTGAATCTGGACGATGTGAGCCTGGCCTCAGCCAGTGTGCGCTGTTGGGGCAAGGGCTCCAAGGAGCGGATCATCCCCGTGCATGCCCGCGCCGTGCGAGTCCTGCAGGAGTACTTGGAAAAGGGCCGCCGCCAATTCCTGCGAAATCCAGCCGAGCGTGCCCTCTTCCTCAACCAGCGGGGCGAGGGCCTCACCCGCCAGGGCCTGTGGTTGATCATCAAAGGCTACGTGGAGCAGGCCGGGCTCTCGCAGAAGGTCACCCCTCACACCCTGCGCCACTCCTTTGCCACCCACATGTTGGATGGCGATGCAGATCTGATCAATGTCCAACAATTGTTGGGCCACGCCAACGTCTCCACCACTCAGATCTACACCCACGTGACCACCGAGCGGCTGCGCGAGGTCTACGACCAATCCCACCCCCGCGCCAAGTAGCCGCTTCCGAGGAGCAGGGTCGATGGGCTACCTGGAGAGCTTGTTGGGAGGGCGAGAGGTGATCGCCCTCAAAGCCCGGCGCCATGGGGTGGTCATCCTGCGCACGGTGCTGCTCAACAGCCTCCTGGCCGCGCTCATCGCGGTGCTGGTCGCCCTTCTCTTCCCCATGACCGGCGGAGCGTCGCTGCTCGGCCTCCTGCTCTGGGCCCTGCCCCTGGGTGCTCTGCTGCGCGACTTGTTGCTGTGGTGGAATGAGATCTACGTCATCACCAACCGCCGGGTCATCCAGTTGGAGGGCATCATCCACAAGCACTCCATCGACTCCTCTTTGGAGAAGGTGAACGACGTGGTCCTGGACCAGTCCATCCTGGGTCGGCTTTTGAACTACGGCGATGTCCAGATCCTCACCGCCAGCGAGATGGGGATCAACCGCATCGAGAAGGTGGGCGCGCCGGTACGTTTCAAGACCAGCATGCTCAACCAGAAAGAGGCCCTGGGCGCTCTGGAGGCCATCCAGGCTGGCCCAGCGGGCGGGGACATCCCTAGCATGATCGAGAAGTTAGACGACCTGCGCCGGCGGGGCATCCTCACCCCGGAGGAGTTTGAGCGCGAGAAACAAGAGCTCCTGGCCAAGCTGGGGAGCTGAGCGGAGCGGTCGGCTGGCTGGCTACGAGGAGATCCAAGAGAGCGCGGAGGCCCTGCGCCGCCGAACCCCCCGTCCTCCGCAGGTGGGCATCATCACCGGCTCCGGCCTGGGGGGGATGGCCGAGGAGCTGAAGGAACCCGTCTCCATTCCCTACGCAGAGATCCCCCATTTCCCCCCCGCCAGCGTGGAGGGCCACCCCGGCCAACTCGTCTTAGGCGAGTGGGCGGGCAAATGGGTGGGCGTTCTGCGCGGCCGGGTCCATTATTACGAGGGCGTGTCATTGCAGGAGGTGACCCTCCCCGTCCGAGTCTTGAGGGCGCTGGGGGCGGAGCTGCTCATCGTGACCAACGCCGCCGGGGGCCTAAACCCTGAGTTCCGCGCTGGCGATCTGATGCTGATCACCGATCACATCAACTGGCCGGGGATGGCCGGCCTCAGCCCCCTGCGCGGACCTCACGACCCGCGCCTGGGTCCCCGCTTTCTCCCCACCGCCCACCGAGGTCATTGTCGCCCGCCACGCGGGGATGCGCGTGTTAGGCATCTCCCACATCAGCAACCTCGTCTCCGCCAAGCACGAGCGGACCCAGGCGCAAGGACTGGGGGGCGAGAATCTGCACCAGGAGGTCCTAGCCGCGGGGGCCCGCGCGGCCCCCAAACTGGTGGCGCTCATCGGCGGGGTGTTGGAGCGGCTTTGAGCGTTGTGGCTCCGAGGGAAGTACAGCCATGGGCGTGTTTATCTCCTTCATCGATCAAGTGGCTTTTTTGATCTACGCCGCCGGGCTGCTGGGGGCGCTCTTTTTACTGCTGCGCTTTGTGGCCGCCCAGCGCGAGGTGGCCCGAGCCCAGCGCTGGGCGGAGCGGGAGTCCGCCTCCGCCCGGGCCTATCGCTACGGATTCCTGGCCCTCGGACTGCTCCTCTTGATCGCCCTGGTGGTTTTGGTCGATACGCGCCTAGCCCCTTTGCTCTCTGAGCTGAGCGTGGACATCCCTCCGGGCTTACCCACCGGCCTAACGACCGCTCCTCGCGCAACGGAACCCACGCCCACCCCGACCATGGAGCATCTGGTGGTGGAGGTTGCCCCAGCCCAGCCGACTCCAGCCCTGCAGGAGTCCCCAGCGCCACCCGCCCATTGCCCCACCCCGGGTGCGCGCATCACCTCCCCCAGCGCAGGCGCGACCCTCTCGGGGGAGGTGGAGATACGCGGTTCGGCCCAGATCCCTGATTTTCAGTTTTACAAGCTAGAGTTCGCTGCCGGACCTGACCCCAACCCGTGGGCTTACCTGGGCGGCGGCGACGAGCCGGTGGTGGAGGGGGTGTTGTGGAGCTGGGACACCCGCGCCCTGCCCTCGGGCACGTACCTGCTCCGTTTGACCGTCGTGGACCATAGCGGCAACTTCTCCTCTCCCTGCGACGTGCCCATCACCCTGGCTGGCTGACCTCCCTTGAAGGAGCTGCGGTGAAAAAATACCTGGCCATTTTCTTGGTGCTGCTGGCGGGGGCACTGTTGACGCTCAACCTTTGTCTGGCCCTCCTCATCCTGGCCCCCGGTCCCGTCGAGCCCACCCCTATCGCTATCCTGGAGCCTTCGCCGGTGGTACACACAACCCCTAGCGTGGGGCTGGAGACCTATCGACTGCTCCAGGAGACCACCATCCCTGAGCGGGATTTGCGCGATCTCGCCATTCGCCTCCAAGGCCTGCCTCCCGATGTGCCCGGGGTGGTCTGCGCCGAGAATACGGATCTGCCCCTCGGGACTCGTCGGGTTTTCCATGTCATCAATACCGACAGCAACGAGCGGTTCACGCTGGAGGCGGAGCTGCGGTACACTACCGCCCACCTCTACATGTGGGTGGAAATGGGTCAGCCGGTGGATGAGCGCGATCTGCGGGCGGCGGCCGAGCACTTCGAGGACAACACCTACCCCACCGTTCGAGAGTTTTTTGGGAGCGAGTGGTCCCCCGGCGTGGACTGCGATCCCCATCTCTCCATTCTGCACGGGATGAACTTTGGGAGTGTGGCCGGCTATTACTCCTCCGCCGACGAGGTCCCCTCTCAGGTGCGCCAGGACTCCAACGCTATGGAGATGTTTTATATCAGCCTGGATAACGTTGAAATCAACTCAGATTTCTACCACAGCGTGTTGGCCCACGAATTTCAACATATGATCCATTGGTACCAAGACTCCAACGAGGAGAGCTGGATCAACGAGGGCTCCTCGGAGCTGGCCGCTTTCCTCAATGGGTATGACGGTGGGTTTGTTGGCTCCTTCACTTCTGCGCCCGATACCCAGCTCAATACCTGGAGCGACGAGCCCGAGGAGAACTATCCCCACTATGGGGCCGGCACCCTGTTCATGCTCTACTTCCTGGATCGCTTTGGGGAGGAGGCCACCCGCCGACTGGTGGCCCACCCGGGCAACGGGTGGGCCTCGGTGCAGGCGGTGCTGGATGAGCTGAGAACCGGCCTTACCGCCGAGGATCTCTTCGCCCAGTGGGTCGTGGCCAACTACCTGGACCAACCCGGCATCGCTCAGGGTCAATATGGCTATCAGAACCTTGAGGTGGATCGGCCGCGCCTGGACCGCATCTTGAGCCGCTACCCCGCCTCGGCCCAGGCCAGCGTGCAACAGTTCGCCACCGATTACCTGGAACTGCGATCCGCCGGTGGAGATGTGCTCATCCAGTTCAGCGGGTCCACCTCCGTCCCCGTCGTGGAGGCCCAGCCCCACAGCGGCCGTTACGCCTGGTGGTCCAACCGGTCCGACTCCAGCGATATGACCCTCACCCGCGCCTTCGACCTCGCGGGCCTGGAAAGCGCCACCTTAGAGTTTTGGACCTGGTACCACATCGAAGAGGATTACGATTATGTCTATGTGGAAATCTCCACCGATGGCGGGCGGACTTGGATCCTGTTGCGTGGACCCAGCATGCGCGGTGCGAATCCGACTGGCAACAACTACGGTTTTGGCTATACCGGGATCAGCGGTGGCGGGGTTGGGCCGGATTGGACCCGCGAGGAGATCGATCTCACCCCCTACGTGGGGAGTGAGGTGCTCCTGCGCTTCGAGTACGTTACCGACGACGCGGTGAACAACCCCGGCTTCCTGGTGGATGACATCGCCATCCCCGAGCTGGGCTACGCCTACGCTGCCGAAGAAGATGGCGATTGGGAGGCGGCCGGCTTTGTGCGCATGGATAACCTTCTCCCTCAGCTCTGGCGGGTGCAGCTGATCGAGTACAGGGGCCGGCAAATCGTGGTGCGCCCCATGCCCCTGGACGTAAACCAGCAGGGTGAGCTGCGCATTGAGAACTTCGACGGGGGGGAGGTAGAGCGGGCCGCGCTGGTGATCTCGGCCACCACCCCCTTCACTACCGAGGTGGCCACTTACGAGTATTCGATTCGACCCGCGGAATGAGCGGCAGACTCAGTACAAAAACGTCGCCCTGAAGGGCGCTCCTACATGATGCATATTTTGTAGGGCAGGTTTCCATACCTGCCCCCTTCGCCGAAGGCGAACCCGTCGTTCGTCCTGAAATTCGCTCTTTTTTGTGAGCGAAGTATGGCCTCGTCGAGGGTAAACATATCGTGGGCCGAGCCTTTGTGGCTCGGCCCAAGGTCGCCTATGGAAAGGCGACCTGCATTCAACTGCGCGAGAACACAAGCGAAAGCGTCCAGGTTGATTAGGACTCCGGGGTGGGTGCGAGCTCGGCTCCCAGCTGCAGGCAGCCGCTGGGGGTGCATTCCAGATCGGCCACCTCGCCGGTGGCGCCCC
>JACPWV010000003.1 GCA_016196905.1 Chloroflexota bacterium
CATCTGCGTGTCCATCTCGCCCAGCTCGCTTTGGATCACCCTCATCTGCTCGCGCAGCAAGTACTCGCGCTGGTTTTTTTCGACCTCTTCCTGGACTTGAGTCTGAATCTTGTTCTCCAGCTCCAAGACCTCCACTTCCTTGGCCAGGAGGATGCTCAAGCGCTGCAAGCGGACGGAGGGCTCCAGGGTCTCCAGGATCTCCTGGCGCTGGGCAATGGGGAGGTTGAGGGTGGAGGCGATCACGTCCGCCAGCCAGCCCGGTTCATCGGCGTTCATGGCGGTGACCAACGCCTCCTCGGGCAGGTTCTGGCTGAGATGGACGCATTTTTCGAACAAAGCCAGGCAAGCCCGCATCAGGGCCTCTAGCACAGGCGGGCGGGCGGTCTCAATGGAGAGAAGCGGGGTAGCCCTGGCGCGGAGGTAGGGCCGCGTTTGGGTGAATTCATCGATCTGGGCCCGCTGTCGCCCCTCGATCAGAACGCTGGTGGAGCCATCGGGTATGCGCAAGACGCGCGAGACGGCGGCCAGCGTGCCCACCGAGTACAGGTCCTCCGGTCCCGGTTCTTGGATCTCCGCCTCTTTTTGGGCTACGATCAGGAGGGGCTGCTGGGCCTCGCTGGCAGCCTGCACAGCGCGCAAAGATTGATCCCGCCCCACGAAAAGGGGCACCACCATGTGCGGGAAAATGATCGTGTCCCGCACGGCTAAAACGGGATAGTCGTTTTCGGCCATGCTCCCTCTCCGCGTTCGAGCGTAGTGCGATAATTTACAATATAACTACTCCCGCGCTGTTTTGCAAGGGAGCCGTTTGGGCTAGACCGACCTAAGCCAAGGCATCTAACCTTACATAAAATTGGCCGCCGAACGGTGGCCCGGCCGGAATGTGACCTCCCAGCGACTTAGACCTATCCAACGATCTTGGATCGAAAGAGACTTCCATGGATGAGGGCGCTGGGCATCCTGGCGCACGAGGGATCGGACAGGCGGCGAGCCGAGATGGACAGCAGCGGTTCAGCTCATCCGCCGCGGGTCCTCCTCAAAAGGCGTGCCTTCTTTTTTGAGCCAATACGCGCGCACCTGGCCCGCTAGGGAAATCGATCCGCTGGCCAGGACTAGGTCATCGGGCTCGGCGATGGCCAGGGCTTGTTCCACAGCTAAGGGCACGTTCTCGACCAACCAGCGCGCCTGAAAACGAGCACGTTGTGCCGCGCTCTGGAGGTCATGCAACGAGGCCGCCCGGGGGTGTGGGAAGCGTGTCAGGATGATCCTGGGGGAGAGATGACGCAGATGTCGCAGAATGACCGCATGGTTCTTATCCGCCAGAGACCCGTAAACGAGGATGGCCCGCCGAAAAGTGAAATATTCTCGCACGGCCCGTACCAGGGCTTCGGCGGACTCCGGGTTGTGGGCCCCATCCACGACCAAGAGCGGTGTCCGGCTTAAGACCTCCAATCGGCCGGGCCACTGAATATCGGCCAAGCCGCGCACGACAGCAGTCGGCGGAACATGAAGGCTATCCTGGCGAAGCACCGCTGTGGCGGCTACAGCGGTGGCGGCGTTGACCAGTTGATGAGCTCCGAGGAGGGGGATGCGAAGCTCCTCCAAGGACTCAGCATTTTTCAGATCAAACCATTGGCCTTCGAGGTCAGCCTGCCGCCTCTCCCATCGCCAGGTGGACGCCACCTCGATGAGCGGGGCATTGCGCTCTCGGCAAGTGCGCCGGATGACCCTCAGCGCCGCGGGGCGCTGCGGCGCGCTGACCAAAGGCCGGCCTGGCTTGATGATCCCGGCCTTTTCCACGGCGATCTGCTCCAGCCGCGTTCCCAGAAGGGCGGTGTGATCGTAGCCGATCAAAGTGAGCACGGCCACCCGCGGATCCACCACATTGGTGGCATCCAGGCGGCCACCCAGGCCCACCTCCAGCACCGCCAGGTCCACTTGGTTTTGAGCAAAATAGCTGAACGCTAGCGCGGTGGTGGCTTCGAAGGTAGTGATCCCGGGCAGCGCCTGGGCTTCCGGCAATAGCCCTCTCACGCCCGCGATGACATCCGTCTCCGAAATCAATTGGCCATCGATGCGGATGCGCTCCCGAAAGGTGTGCAAGTGCGGAGAGGTGTAGAGCCCCACCCGGTGCCCCGCGGCCTGCAGGATAGAAGAGATCATGGCCGCGGTAGAGCCCTTGCCCTTGGTGCCCCCCACGTGGACAACAGCCAAGGCGCGCTGCGGATGGCCGAGGCGGGCCAGCAGTTCCTCCACACGCCCCAGATCGAAGACTTGCAGGCTCCCCGGCGGTCGGGTCTCGTAGTTGACCAAAGCATACAAGGCATCTAGAGCGGCTGGATAGCTGAGGTTGGGCATGCCCCTCATTGTAAGGCCGTTCGGGCGGCGGGAAAAGCCCAGCGCTGGTTTGCTCAAGCCTCGCCAGGGTGATATCATCGAAGGTTGTGGAAGCTCAGCCCGCGGCTAGATCACGGACCCACAGCCCCGAGGCGTCTTTTTTGATCCTGCTCCTGACCCTCCTCGCCTTCGGCTTGCGCGTTTATCGTCTCGATCACCACAGCCTATGGTACGACGAAGGCTTCAGCGTCTACGTGGCTCGTCAGGGCCTAAGCCAGATCACCTCCACGGTCGCTGGCGACTACACGCCTCCACTGCATTACTACCTCCTTCACTTTTGGATGGGAGCCTCTGGCGACAGTGAGTTCTCGGTGCGCTTCCTCTCCGTCATCTCCGGCAGCTGGCTGGTGCCGCTGACCTATGTGCTGGCCCGGCGGCTGGTGGGCCTCCAGAGCGCGCTGTGGGCGACGCTCTGGGTGTCGGTATCCCCGTTCTTGGCCTGGTATTCCCAGGAGGCTCGCGCTTACAGCCTGTTGGCCGCCCTGGGCCTTTTGACCAGCTACCTGCTCATCCGCCTGGTGATCCATCCAGACCAGCCCCGGCTCTGGGCGGCCTATATTGTGGGTGGCATCCTGGCTCTTTACAGCCATCTCTATGCCTTTTTCGGGTTGGCCATCCAGGCTGCCTATTTCTTTGGGGTAGTGACCTTGCTTCGGCGGCGCCTCGGCCCGACCCTCACCGGCGCGGTGGCCTTCTCGGTCATCTTGGCTGCTTACCTCCCCTGGGCAGAGTACACCCTGCGCGCGGCTCAGGACACCAGCGGCTATTTCCCTGGCGTGTTGCAACCCGCTTACATGCTACGGGTGAGCGCCACCGCCTTCAGCACCGGCGACCTTTTGCCCGAGGATCAGCGGGGTCCGATCGCCGGGCTGTACGTTGCCTTGGCGCTGGCGGGGGCCAGCCTGCTGCTTCTTCAGGAGCTTGGCCGCCTGGCTGGCTCTCGACCATCCCTTCCCGGTGGGCGGCTTTATCTCCTGGCCCAGCTCGTGCTCCCTCTGGCCTGGGTCAGCGTGGCCCTTTATCAGAGGCCCCAGTTCTTCCCGCGCCACTTGATCGCCAGCGCCCCCTTTTTCTTTATGCTGGTGGGGGTAGCCCTAGACGCGCTGTGGAGCGCCCGTTCGCCCCTGCGGGAGGGCTTGAACACCGGTGCCCGCATCTTGGGAGCCGTGCTGGCGGGTACGCTCTTGGCCACTTCCTGGTGGGGCCTCTCCAACAATTACTTCGATGAGCGCTACGCTCGTGATGACTTCCGCAGCGCGATAGCCTATCTCCAGGAGCGCATCGCACCCCAAGAGGAGATCCTGCTCAGCTCAGGTCACTTCTTCCCCGTCTTCGCCTATTATTACCAGGGGGACAACTGGCATCCCATCCCCGACGATTTTCTGCTCGATGCGGATCATGTCATCGGTTTCGAGGTGAACCCTGAGTTGGATCGGATTCTGGCCGGAAAACGTGGCGTGTGGCTAGTCCAATGGCAGGATCACATCGTCGATCCTATGGGCACTCTGCGGCTGCTACTGGAAGCGCACGGGGAGCTCATCGATGCGCGCTGGCAGCCACGGGGACCGGTGCTCTATCGTTACGGGCTGCCGCCGAATGTGCGCATCGCCGACGGGCCGCCCATCGCCCAGCCGATGCAGATCAATTTCGGGAACCGGCTGCGTTTGCTGGGCTATAGCTTACCCAAGTATGGGGAGGCAGGGGTGGTGGAGGTCATCCTTTTTTGGGAGGGGCTTCGGCCGTTGAACGAGGATTACAAAGTCTCCCTGCGTCTGGTGGACGAAGCCGAACACCAGTATGCCCTCAGCGACGGGTGGCCGGCCACGGTGGGCTACCCCACCCTGCGCTGGCCCCCGTTTCGAGTGGTTTTCGGCCGCCATCGCATCGCGCCGCTTGTGGGCACGCCGCCGGGCGAGTACTGGGTGGATGTGGTGGTGTACGAAAATAATACCCTCGTTCCCCTAGAGGTTCTGGACGAGCGGGGATCTCCTGTCGGAACCAGCGCACGCATCGGACCGTTCAGCTTGAGCCCCACTGAGCAACTCGTCACCCTCGAGGATGTGGCTAACGAGATCCAGACTTCGCTTCAAGTGGCCTTCGGCGACGCGCTGGAGTTGGTGGGCTACAACTGGGAGCCGCGCCCGGTGAGCACCGGCGAGATCATCCAGTTCACGCTATTGTGGAGGGCACTGCGGGATATGGACCAGGACTACTCGGTCGTTTTTCCCCTTGTCGACCGCAGGGGAATGCTGCACGCTCAGCTCGGAGAGCCGTCGCCGGGCGCGGTAGGTCGTGCCATTTTTGCCGGGGATGGCGAGTTCCTCGGTCGCTTAATCGATATCTCCGAGCCGATCGGGAGGCAACGCATAGTTATTGATTCGGACACGCGCAAAAGTTTCTCCCTCTATCCCCTTGGCAGTCCTGGCTATCCCACCTCGGCTTGGCGAGAAGGGGAGGTGGTGCAGGCTCAATACAGCTATCGCGTTCCCGAAGATGCTCCCTCTGGACCACACCAATTGCGCATCCAACTCGTCGGCCCCGAGGGCCAGCCAGGGGTGACGGCGGTGCTTTTCCCCATCGACATTGTTCGGGGGGGGCGAATGGGTGGCCATATTCCTTTTACCCCTTACACTGTGGAGCCCCTGGGGATGAACATTAGTCTGGAGGGCTATAACCTTTACCCCTTCTCCTTGATGCCCGGAGGGGAGACGCAGCTTACCCTGTTCTGGCAGATCGATGGAGGTGCGGCCTCCCCCTTCGGCCTACGCATCCGACTGATCGATGAGCAAGGAGATACCCTCTTCGAGCAGGAATATCCACTCCCGACTTCGGTTAGAAGTTGGGTTGACTTAGCGGTTGGAGAAGGATTTGCGGAGGTCTATCGAATCGTGATCCCGGAAGAAATTGAGCCTGGGTTTTATCACCTTGTGTTGAGCGTCTACGAGCCCATTAGTGGGGAAAGCCTTCAGGTAGCGTTTCAGGAAATCGGGGGTGGGCTCTCGCGGGCCGACCGGTTTATGCTACCCACGCCGCTCTACATCGTTGGTTGACGCGGGTAAGGGCTTGGATTAACATTCCTGACGTGATCACTCGATCGATTGAGAAAGAATTCGCGACACGCTCGGTCCTCCTCACAAGTCTCCTAATTCTGCTCGTCGGCTGCGGGCCTCAGGCGCTGCTCTACGACGTCATCCTTGAGCCATCCACCATCAGCCCAAACGCCGACGGACAACAAGATGTGGCCCGCATTCAGTACAAACTCTCCCGACCGGCCTTGATATCCATCTACTTCGAGGATGATGCAGGCCTGCGCTACGTCTTCCGCGACAACAACCCTCGCCCGGCCGGGGAGTACGAAGCTCTTTTCGGCGGCGCCATTGACGGGGCGGTGCTACCGGAGGGCGAGTACACCTGGTACATCGGGGCGGTCGAGGTGGCCAGCGGTCGAGCGGAGAGCGCGGGGGGCCAGCTCACCATCCGTGCCCCGGACGATCAGCCGCCCCAACTCATCGACTTCACCGTTTTCCCCGAGGTGTTCACCCCCAACCAGGACGGTCTGGACGATCGGGTTTCTATCCATTTTCGGCTCGAGGAGGCGGTGCGCGCTCAGGTCTATTTGGAGGATGCGGGCGGCCAGCGCTACCCACTGGGCAAACCTCTGTCGGCCGGCCCGCAGGAGGAGTTCGATCCCTTGGCCAACCCGCTTCAGATCCTGGAGCTGGAGCCAGGCTTCGTCCAATTCGATTACGATGGGGGGATCGACAAGGGGGTGGCCCCGCCACCCGACGGGGACTATCGGGTAGTGGCCATCGCCACCGATCGGGCCGGCAACGAGAACCGCCAGGAGAAGCCGCTGGCCATCCGCGACGGCGGGTTGCCGCTGGCTGAGGTTAAATTCGTGGAGTTCTCGCCCACCACGCTGGCCCTGGGGGATACCCTCCACATCACTTTCATCGTAGAGAACGTGGGGTCAATTCCCATCCGCACCACCGGCCCCCCGCCAGGCACCACCTACCCGGCCAGCCAGAACTTCAACACGCTGGGCTTCTACGAGGAGCCGGGCGCCTTCCGCCTGGGGGTGGATTTCGAAGGCAACTCCTTCGGGCGGGTCTATTCATATCGCTGGCAGCTGGGATCGCGGGCCGAGCTGGAAGTACGCGTGGTGGACGGGCGGGAGGTGTTCTACCTTTTGCCTGGGCGTCGCGTGACGGTCACTGGGCAGATCGTTATCGATGAGGCCCCGCCGCGCAGCGGGCCGCACTTCTGGGCCGGGCTGGTGCACGAGGATGTGCGCATCGTCAACGACCGCCTGAGTCCGACTCTAATCGATATCGGCTTCTAGCGCTGCGGGGAGCGGGCAGGCAGCGCCATCCTCTTGGGCCTGCCCGCCCCGGATGATGGCCTTCGGTCGCGTGGCTCAGGACGGCCCCTTAGGCCTGGCCTCCGATCTTCGGGATCGCAGAATCCGCAGAAAAGAGCCGCCGGGTCGGAGCGGGCATCTCGAGGATCGAGACTCCGAGGAATGGATGGTAAGGGGGTGGAGAGGATCCCCATCTCCTGGGGAGAGACACCCCCCACAGCGCAGGCTCGATCACAAGCATGGACCTCTCGGTGGTCATTGTCAGCTACAACGTACGCGAATTCTTGTCTCGCTGTCTGGTCTCCCTCCTGCGGACGATGCCCGCCCATCTCTCCAGCGAGATCATCGTGGTGGATAACGCCTCCCAGGACGGCAGCGTCGAGTTCGTTCGCGGCCTGTTCCCTCAAGTTCAACTCATCGTAAACGACCAGAATCGAGGGTTCACCGCGGCGAGCAATCAGGGCTTGCAATTGGCTCGGGGCCGGCATCTCTTCCTGCTCAACCCCGACACCTTGATTCGCGAGGGAGCCATGGCGCGGCTCATCGAATGCCTGGAGAAGCCCGGCGTGGCCATGGTCGGCCCCAAATTGGTTTATCCCGACGGGCGGCTGCAACACTCCGCCTTCCGTTTCCCCAGTCTGATGCAGATCTTCCTAGATCACTTTCCTTTTCACCCTGGGCTGGTCGATTCGACGCTCAATGGTCGCTATCCGCGACGCAGATACGAGCAGGGTGAGCCGTTCCAGATCGACTTCCCCCTGGGAGCGGCGATGCTGGCCAAGCGCGAGGCGCTGGACCAAGTGGGCCTCTTGGACGAGGGCTTCTTCATGTACTGCGAGGAGATCGATTGGTCTATGCGCTTCCGGCGCGCCGGCTGGCAGATCTGGTGCGAGCCCCGGGCGGAGATCGTCCACTACGTCGCGCAGAGCACGGGACAGAATTGGGGCGCCTCCTTGGTGGCTTTGCACCGAAGTCGCTTTCGCCTCTACCAAAAATATTACAGCTCCTCTTTTCAGTGCACTGCGCGAGGCATCGTCGCGGCGGGCATGCGCAAGGAGCTTCTCCTGGCGCGCTGGGGCCGCCCCCGCTCGCAGGAGCGGGAGACGCTCACCCGTGCCTATCGACAAGTCTTGGCCTTGGCCGATGGTCGCGAGGCCGCATGAGCCTATCCGCGGTGATCTTGACCCAGAACGAGGAACGCC
>JACPWV010000124.1 GCA_016196905.1 Chloroflexota bacterium
AGGTAGTGTGGGCCGCAGCCGGCACGCCCCACGCGGTTTTCGCCATCGCTGCGCGGGAGCTGGTGCGCACCACCGGGGGCCTCGTGGTCGAGTTAAAAGAAGATCGATCGAGTTTATCCGCCTAAGGCGGACTCAAAAGGGGGATAGCCCATGCCTAGAACGAAGTCCAGCAAGAAAATCTCTCTAAAGAAAACCAGCCGATCGACGGCCCGATCCTCGGCTGCGCCGACACCCACAAAGACAAGAGGCTCCGCGAGGTCTCAGGCGGCTATTGCGCGCATGCCTCGCTACGTTCCCCAAGAGATCGAGCCCAAGTGGCAGCGCTACTGGGAGGAGCAGGGGTTCTATCGCGTCCAAGAAGTGAGCGACAAACCCAAGTTCTATAACTTGGTCATGTATCCTTACCCTTCCGGATCCCTGCATATGGGGCATTGCCGCAACTACACCATCGGGGATGTGGTGGCCCGCTACAAGACCATGCAGGGGTATAACGTGCTCAACCCCATGGGCTGGGACGCGTTCGGTCTGCCCGCGGAGAATGCGGCCATCAAGCAGGGCATCCACCCCCAGGCCTGGACCGAGGAAGCCATCGCGGAGATGAAAGGCGATATGCTCCGCATGGGGCTGGCTTACGATTGGAGCCGGGAGATCGGCTCCCTGGATCCTCGCTACTACAAATGGAACCAATGGTTCTTCCTGAAGTTCTACGAGCGAGGACTGGCTTATAAAGCCAAGGCCTGGGTCAACTGGTGCCCGGTGGACGGCACGATTCTCGCCAACGAGCAGGTGATTAACGGCCGCTGCTGGCGCCATACCGATACCCTGGTCACCAAAAAGGAGCTGGAGCAGTGGTTTTTCCGCATCACCGCCTACGCGGAAGAGCTGCTGAGGGATCTCCAATTGTTGGAGCATTGGCCCGAACAGGTGAAGATCATGCAGGAGAATTGGATCGGGCGCTCGCCCGGAGTGGAGTTCGAGATCCCGCTCAAAGACAGCCAACAGGTGATCCCCGTCTTCACCACCCGCATCGACACCCTCTACGGCGTGACCTTCGTGGTGCTGGCCCCCGAGCATCCTGGCGTACGCGAATGGACCACCGCCGAGCGCCGCGCCGAGGTGGAGGCTTACATCGAGGAGACCCTGCGCGCCACGGAGATCGACCGCTTATCCACGGAACGGGAGCCCGAGGGGGTGTTCATCGGCAGCTACGCCGTCAACCCCTTGAACGGTGAGAGGGTGCCCATCTATATCGCCGACTATGTGCTGACCACCTACGGCACGGGGGCCATCCAGGGGGTCCCCGCCCATGACCGGCGCGATTTCGCCTTCGCCCAAAAGTACGGCCTGCCCATCCCGGTGGTTATCGCCCCGCCCGGTTGGGACGGTCAGCCGCTCCGGGAGGCCTATGTCGAGGAGGGAACCCTGGTCAACTCCGGGCCTTTCACCGGCACGCCTTCCAGCCTGGGCCGCGAGCGCATCGCCGACGAGATCGAACGGCGGGGCCTAGGGCGGCGGGTCGTGAATTATCGGCTGCGCGATTGGCTGATCAGCCGCCAGCGCTACTGGGGCACTCCCATACCTATTATCTATTGTGAGGTGGACGGGATCGTCCCCGTGCCGGAGAAGCAATTACCGGTGCTGCTGCCGGAGGGGGTGGATTTCACCCCCAGCGGCACCGGCCAATCCCCCCTGGCCACAGTGCCCGAATTCGTCCACGCCCCCTGTCCGGTGTGTGGTCGGCGGGCGCGGCGCGAGACGGATACCATGGACACTTTTGTGGATTCTTCCTGGTATTTCTTGAGGTTCACCGATCCCCATAACACCCAGGCACCCTTCGACCCAGCCACGGCCGCCTACTGGTTACCCGTGGATCAGTACACCGGCGGGATCGAGCACGCCATCCTGCACCTGCTCTACGCCCGTTTCTTCACCAAAGCCCTGCGCGACCTGGGGTTGACCACTCTCGACGAACCCTTCGCCCGGCTCTTCAACCAGGGGATGGTCCTCATGGGCGGGCCGGCCATGTCCAAATCCCGGGGCAACTATGTCTCGGTCCAAGAGTTCATCCACAGCTACGGGATCGACACCGGTCGGATCTTCTCGCTCTTCGTCGCCCCACCCGAACAGGACGTGGAGTGGACCGCGGTGCGGGGCGGGGAAGAGGGAGTCCATCGTTTTCTCAACCGGGTATGGCGCCTGGTGACCGAGGAGGCCCCCACGGGAACCGGCAGCCCCGAGGCGAATCAGGCGATTCGGCGCACCACCCACCGGACTATCCAAAAGGTCACCCAGGATATCGAGCGTTTCCACTTCAACACTGCGGTGAGCGCCTTGATGGAGCTCTCCAACCATCTGGTCGCCTACACACAGGAACAGGGCTTCACCCCGACGCTGAAGGATAGCCTGCGCAGCATGCTGTTGATGCTGGCTCCCCTGGCTCCCCACATCAGCGAGGAGTTATGGCGCCACCTAGGCGAACGTGATAGCATCCACCGCCAGGTTTGGCCCACTTGGGACGAGGAACTGACGCGCGCCGAATCCTTCACCCTGGTCATCCAGGTCAATGGCAAGCTGCGCGACAAGGTGGAGGTGCCGGCCTCCATCGGTGAGGCCGAAGCCCGCGAGTTGGCCCTCGCTCGCGAACGCGTTCGCAAACATCTAGATGGTAAAAAGGTTGAACAGGTGATCTTTGTGCCGCGCCGCCTGATCAACATCCTCGTCAAATAATTGGCCTGCCCGGAGCGTGATGGTCCTTTCGACCCTCTTGACAAGGCGGCCGTCGAGGGTAGAATGTAGATCGTCGAGCCGTTCGCGGGAATCGATCATGAAAAAGCGTGCCATCTCCACCCAGCTCGCCCCCGCAGCGGTGGGGCCCTACTCGCAAGCCATCGCCGCGGGTGATTATGTCTTCTGCGCTGGCCAAGTCGCTATCGATCCTCAGCAGGGAAAGTTGAT